>JAFBAD010000294.1 GCA_019247975.1 Acidimicrobiia bacterium | reverse complement strand
GTGGGAACCACACATCGCGAGCACCCGCAGCGGCGCATCGGCCAAGCCGTCGAGGATCGCCTGCACCGCAGCCGCCTCGTTCATCGGGGTCGTGCCCATGCTCACGACGACGAGTGGATCGTCGCCCGGTGGAGGCGACCAGCTGCTCTCGGCACCGGCGCCCTCGAACGCCGGACCGACGTAGCGCAGGTTGTCCGGCAACGATGCGTCGGGCGCGTCGAGCTCCGGCGGGCACATGACGACGATCTGGTCCGAGCGGCGCAGCAACCCGCCGAACGTCCCCACCGGCTCCAGCCCGAGCTCCTCGCGCGCGTGGTCCACCGCGTCCGGCGTCGCAGCCATGCCCATCGGCGACGGGTGGTCGCCACCGCCGAGCAGCGCGGCGTACAGCGTGTGGACGAAGGCCACGATCCGGCCCGGTCCGCGCTCGGCGCCGCACAGCGCACCCGGGAGCATGTAGTCGACGACGACCAGGTCCGGTTCGGTGCTCGCGCAGTGGTCCGCCACGTCGACCGCCATGGAGGTCACGTCCCACGGGTCGTCGGCCTCGCGCACCGTGTAGCCGAGGCCGGCGTCGGCGAACCGCCGTGCGAGCGACGCGGCGCCGTAACCCTCGACCGTGTGGCCCGCGGCGCTGAGCCGCTCACCGAGCGCGATGGCCGGCGGCACGTTGCCACCGCCGTCCCAGACCAAGAAGGCGACCCGCCCCACCGCGGTCACCGTACCGAGCGAGCGGGGTGCGAACCGGCTAGGAATCCGCCGGTGAGCAACTCCCGGATCGCCGTGCTCGGCGCCATGCCGTCCGAGCTCCGTCCGCTGACCAAGCCGCTCAGCCTGCGCAAGGCGCAGCTCGGCGCCATCGAGGTGCGCACGGGCCACCTCGGTTCGAACGAGATCGTCGCGCTCAAGACCGGCATCGGCCCCGATCAGGCCCGGCGCTCCACCGAGCAGCTGATGGCCGGCGGTCCCTTCGACCACGTGGTGATGATCGGGATCGCCGGCGGCATCATGCCGACCCAGGAGATCGGCGACATCGTGGTGGCCGAGCGGGTGATCGACGGCCGCACGAACACCTCGTACACGCCGGCGCCGCTCCCTGGTCTGGTGCAACAGGGCGCGCTGCACACCGCCGACTACCTCATCCTCGACCCCGAGATGGTCGACGCGATGCGCGCCGACGGCGTCGTCGCCCTCGACATGGAGACCGCCGCCGTCGCCGAGGTGTGCGACGCGGCCGGCACGCCCTGGTCGTCGATCCGCTCGATCAGCGACCGCTCGGCCGACAAGCTCGTCGACGACAACCTGCTCGACCTCACCAACGACGACGGCACGCCCAACATGGGTGCCGCCGTGAAGCGCATGGTCCGCCACCCCGGCGACATCGCGAAGTTCACCCAGCTCGCCCGCGACGCCAACGTCGCCACGAAGGCCGCCGCCGAAACCTTCCTCCGCGCCTACCGCTGAGACCCCTCGGCGCGCTGAGGTGGAGGGTTGTGCACTCGTGCGGCTCCTGGGCGCAGATGTGCACGGCCCTTGGGCGCACGGTGAGGTTGGCGCGCTGACGTGCGCCCTGACCGGCACGGGCGCGCCAACTTCGGTTGCTGGCGAGGGGGAGCGGTGTGCACTTGTCGCTTGGTCGCCCTGAGGGTCAGGCGGGGTCGAGCCGGGTCGTTGGCGTGGAGGGTTGTGCACTTGTGCGGCTCCTGGGCGCAGTAGTGCACGGCCCTGGGGCGCACGGTGAGGGTGGCGCGCTGGCGTCCCCTCTGACCGGCACGGGCGCGTCAACCTCGGTTGCTGGCGAGGGGAGCGGTGTGCACTTGTGCCGCGCCACGCGGCTCGAGCGCACACCGCTTGGGCGCCCCGCGGGTCGAGCGCGCCAACCCCGGGGTCGTTGGCGTGGAGGGTTGTGCACTCCTACGGCTCCTGGGCGCAGTAGTGCACAACCTCGGTGCGTTGGCGCCCTGAGGGTCAGGCGGGGTCGAGGCGGGAGATGCCGCCGTCGAGGGAGAGCAGGTAGACCTCGCCCTCGGCGTCCTCGTCGATCGACACGAGCGACGCGATGTCCACGCCGAGATCCCGATCGAGGCTGACCTTGCCGCCGGTCAGCGTGAGCGCGTGGAGGCCGGGTTTGCAGTAGTCGCCGAACAGGTACGCCCCCCGGAGGTCCGGGATGCGACTGCCGCGGTACACGACGCCGCCGGTCACTGCGCACCACCCGTCCTGGTGGCTCATCTCGTGGACCGGCAAGACCGTGCCCTTTGCGACCCGATCCTGGTTGTAGACGTGCGTGGCCTCGTAGCCGCTCCAGCCGAAGTTCGTGCCGGGCTCCGTGCCGGCCGGGAGGTGGTCGATCTCCTCCCAGGCGTCCTGGCCGACGTCGCCGATCCAGAGGTCGTGGGTGGTCCGGTCGAACGAGAACCGCCACGGGTTGCGCAGCCCGATCGCCCAGATGTCCGGCTGCTCGGAACCGTCGCCGTCCGGATCGAGGCGCAGCAGCTTGCCCAGCGGGTTCGTCGGGTCCTGCGCCCGGTTGCCGGGGTCGCCCGCCGAGCCACCGTCGCCCAGACCGAGCCAGAGCTTGCCGTCGGGTCCGAGCACGATGTCGCCGCCGTTGTGGTTCGAGAACGGCTGGTCGACCGCGAGCAGCTGCCGTCGGGTCGAGACGTCCGCCTCGTCGCCGCGCATCGTGTACGCATCGACCCGCGTGTCGCCCTGGCGGTTCGTGTAGCTGGCGAACAGCGTCTTGCCGTCCTTCGAGAACGCGACGCCGAGCAGCCCGCGCTCGCTCTCGGTCGTGGTCTGCTCCGTGAGGTCGAGCACCGGCTGGTCGCCGAGGCTGCCCGTGCCGTCGTCGCCGATGTGCAACGTGCGGACGGTGCCGGCCCGCTCGGCCACGTAGAGGTCGTTGCTGCCGGGCCGGGCCATGAGCGCGGTCGGGTCGTGGGCCTCGACCACCCGCGTGGCCCGCACCTTCGCCGCCGCGAGGTCACCGGTCCCGGGCTCGGTCGTGCCGCCGCCCCCCGAGCCGGGCGACGTGACCGTGGCGTCGGTCGTCGATGTCGTGGTGTTGATGGCCGGGGTGCCGTCGTCGTCGGACCCGCAGGCGGCGATGACGATCAGCGCGGCGGTCAGCGCCGCGGCCCGGACGCGGGACCGGCTCACGGATCGTGGATCGGGCGGATGAGACCTTCCTGTACGACCGACACCGCGAGGCGGCCGTCGGCGGTCCAGATCAGGCCTCGGGCGAGGCCTCGTGCGCCTGAGGTCGACGGCGAGTCCTGGTCGTAGAGCAGCCACTCGTCGGCTCGGAACGGCCGGTGGAACCACATCGCGTGGTCGAGGCTCGCCATCTGCACGCGGTCCTCGAGCGACGCGCCGCCGTGGGCGAGCATCGTGGTGTCGAGCAGTGTCATGTCCGACGCGTAGGTGAGCACGCAGGTGTGCAGCACCGGGTCGTCGGGCAGCACGCCGTCGGCCCGGATCCACACCCGCTGGCGGGGCGGCTGCGGCTCGCTGCGGTCGGGTGGGCACCAGTCCACCGGGCGGGTGTCGATCGGCCGGGGCCGGTGGTACCAGTCGCCCATCTGGTCCTTCCACGGCGCCCACCGGGTCTGGAAGTCCGGCAGGGTCTCGGCCGCCGGGATGCCGTCGGGGAACGGCAGCTGGTGGTCGAAGCCCTCCTCGTGGATGTGGAACGAGGCCGAGAGGTTGAAGATCGCCCGGCCGTGCTGCACGGCCACCACCCGGCGGGTCGTGAACGAGCGCCCGTCGCGGATGCGGTCGACCTGGTACAGCAGCGGCACCGACGGGTCGCCCGGTCGCAGGAAGTAGGCGTGCAGCGAGTGGACCGACGAGCTCTGCTGGTCGACCGTTCGGGCCGCGGCCACGAGCGCCTGGCCGGCCACCTGGCCGCCGAACACGCGCTGCTGCTTCACGTCCGGGCTGACGCCACGGAAGATGTTGACCTCGATCGGCTCGAGGTCGAGGAGGTCGATGAGGTCGTCCACCGCCTGCTGGGGCACCGCCGCATCGTACGACCGGGCTCTGGTAGCCAGAACGCCGTGACTGCGGACCTCGAGGCCGACATCGAGCTGGCTCGGCGCATGGGCGCCGTCGCCGACGAGGTGGCGATGCACTACTTCGAGAGCGACTACCAGTGGGGCTGGAAGGGTGACGGATCGCCGGTGACCGAGGCCGACCTGGCGGTCGAGGAGGCGCTCCTGCGGATCCTGGCGGCCGAGCGCCCGGGCGACCAGGTGCTCAGCGAGGAGCGCGGCGTCGTCGGTGGCGCCGGTTCCCGACGTTGGCTGCTCGACCCCATCGACGGCACGTCGTACTTCCTCGACGGGTCCGGCGCGTGGGGCAGCCACATCGCGCTCGAGGTCGACGGCGAGATCGTCGTCGGGCTGATCAGTCGCCCGACGCTCGGCCGGAGCTGGTGGGCCGCGCAGGGTGCGGGCACCTGGACCTCGGAGGGCGAGCGGCTCGCGGTGACGACCACCGCCTCGCTCGACGGCGCCCGCCTCGCCGGGTACGTGCGGCCGGGCTCGCGCTGGCGGGCCGCGGTCGCCCAGCGGGCGATGTGGCTGCACAGCGCGTCCCCGATCCTCGACCTGATCGAGGGCCGGCTCGACGCGATCCTCTCCGAGGGCGGCTACCCGTGGGACCACGCGCCGGCGGTCGTGCTGATCCGCGAGGCCGGCGGCCGCTTCACCGACCTCGAGGGCGGCGACCGCATCGACCTGCGCGGCGGCCTCTACAGCAACGGTCGACTCGACGAGGAGATCTGGTCCTACCGGACCTAGGAGGGCAGCTCGACGAAGCGCGGAGCACCGTCCTCGAGCCGCACGCGCGCGGCGTTCGCGGTGAAGCTGATCGCGTGGTACCAGCCGCACAGCATCGTGAGGTCGAGCAGTTGGACGTCGTCGAACGCGGTGCGCAGGTCGGACCAGAGATCGTCGTCGATGTTCGCCGAGTCGTGCAGCGCGTCGGCCGCTCGCAGCAGCAGGCGATCACGCTCGTCGGTCCAGCACGGGTCGTCGGGCCCGCCGCTGGTCAACGAGGCGACCTGCTCGGCGGTCAGCCCGACGCGGCCGGCGAAGAACAGCACGTGCACGCCCCACTCGTACTCGCAGCCACATCGTGCGCACGTACGGTCGATCAGGATCTCGCGATCACGCATGCGCAACGAAAGCCCCTTGGAGAGCTCGTAGCCGCCCCACTGGGCCATGGCCTCGGTCATCGCCATGTTCCGGACAAAGGTCCGGAACAGCGCGATCGGGGGCGCGCCGGGCGGCATCATCGCGGCG
>JAFBAD010000237.1 GCA_019247975.1 Acidimicrobiia bacterium | reverse complement strand
AGGTCGGCGACTGCGGCCAGCCGTCGGGGGAGTCCTGCCACTCCTCTTGGCGCCCGTACGGCAGCAGGTCGATGAGGGCGAACGTGTAGCCGAGCTGCTCGGTGCCCCGACCCTGGGTGTTGTACGTGCGGTAGACGGTGTCGCCGTCGCGCAGGAAGACGTTCACCTGGAAGCCACCGCCGAGCGGTGCGCCCATGTCCTCGCCGAACGGGCTGTTGGCGGTCGAGTACCACTCCATCCGGTTCCCGACCTTCGCCTTGTAGGCGAGCGCTTCGTCGATCGGACCCTGCGTCACGATCACGAAGCGGGCGTCCCAGCCGTCGAGGAACTCGAGCCGGGTGAACTGGCTGGTGAACCCGGTGCAACCGCCGCACTGCCACTCCTCGCCGGGGAACCACATGTGGTTGTAGACGATCAGCTGCGGCTTGCCCTCGAAGATGTCGACGAGCCGGACCGGACCGTCCGCTCCTTCGAGCACGTAGTCCGGCAGCTCGACCATCGGCAGGCGCCGGCGCTGGGCGGCGATGGCGTCGAGCTCGCGGGTCGCCGCCTTCTCCCGGGTTCGCAGGTCGGCGAGGGCGGCTTCCCAGGTCTCCTGGTCGACGATCGGTGGCACGGCCATGTCGGCTCTCCTGTGGTGCGAGGCATCGGGGTCGCAGGTGGAGACGATCCCAGATCGCCGAACTCATCGCTGGGCCAGGAGGAGAGCTTCGGCCCGCACCGACGCCGCGGCACGGAACGACTCGGTCGCCCACCAGGAGCGGTACGCGTCCTCGCCGACGGCGGCGACCATGCCGGTCGTCTGCGAGGCATGGGCGCGGAGAGCGGCGAGCTTCTGGTCGAGCGCGGCGCCGGCCAGGTGGACCTGGTGCGCGAGCGCGTGGTCAGGATCGCACGGTGGCGCATCGTCCTGCATCGACCAGAGGTCCACCGCGTCGTTGAGGTGGCCGAACCGATCGTGGAACGCGGGCGTGACCGTGGCGTACCAGAGGTCGCCCCGGAACCCGGTGCAGCTCCACGCCCGGGTGACCCAGGCGGAGATCGCACGATGATCCGGGTGACCGGTGAACCCGTCGGGCCCGAAGGTCACGATGGTCGTCGGCTGCAGCGCGTCGAGCACCGCGTTGATGACCATCGTGGCGTCGAAGCGTGCGCACCCGCCGTCGGGCAGGTCGAGCACCCGGTGCTCGCGCACGCCGAGGGCCGCGAGGCTGGCCCGCAGCTCGTGCCTTCGTAGCGAGCCCAGCCGCTCCGGAGGCCAGCGGTCGGGTTCGGCGGTCCCGAGCTCGCCGGCGGTCATCGTGAGCACCGCGACGCGGCGACCCGCTCGGCGGGCCGCCGCCATCAGTCCGGCGCTCATGTAGGCCTCGTCGTCGGGGTGCGCCCAGACACCGAGCAGAGGGCCGGAATCGGTTCGGTTCGTTCGGTCGGAAGCAGGCATGGTGGCTGCGCTGGTCCGTCGGGCACCGCCGTCGCGCACAGCCGACGGCGATGCCCGGATCCCGGACCGTCTCAGCGGGCCGCCTGGTCGGCGGTCTGCGGCCCGAACTCGTTCGCGACGACCGACACGAGGTCGGCCGGGAACCCGCCCCGTCGCGCGTGCTCGAGGATCGTCTCGACGTCCTCGGTCTCGTGCAGGCAGTACACCTTGTCGCCCGCGACGTAGCTGGTGACCCAGTTGTAGGGCACGCCGAGTGAGGCGACGGCCTCGTTGGACGTCTTGGAGATCTCCGCCAGCTGCTGGTCGGTGAGCTCGCTCGCCCCCGGGATGCCCCGCTCGATCAGGAATCGCGTCATGGTCTTGGTCCTTTCGTGGTCGACCCACCGGTGTGGGCCACCTCGGACGATGACGGCAAGGGACCTCGGGGACATCGGGAGGCGTTCCCCATCTCTCGCGTCGCTCCGCGCCGCGCCTCCCCATCTCCGGAACGCCGGATCCGGCCGTCGGTACGATGTCTGGCCGTGGGGTTGCTCGAGCGGGACGGCGAGCTCGCGACGGTGGCATCGAGGGCCCGCGCCGCGCACGCCGGGTCGGGCTCGATGGTCCTCGTGTGCGGGGAGCCGGGGAGCGGCAAGACGAGCTTCATCGACGAGGTCCTCCCGACGCTCGCCGACCGCTTCCGCGTCCTGTCGGCTGCGTGCGATCCGCTGTCGACCCCGCGACCGCTCGGCCCGATCCGCGATCTGGGTGCACGTCTCGGTGCGCGCACCGACGTCGCGCTCCGCGACAGCGAGCACTCGCACGACATCTTCAGCGCCGCCTTCGACGACCTCGCCTCCGAACCGTCGGTCCTCATCGTCGACGACCTCCACTGGTCCGACCAGGGCACGGTCGACCTCCTGCGGTTCGTGCTGCGCCGGATCGCGTCAGCGCCCGTGCTGGTCGTCGGCGCGCTTCGCGACGAGGAGCTGGATCTCTCGCACCCCGGGCGGGGGCTCCTCGGCGACGTCGCCCGCTCGCCCGTGGCCGAGACGATCCGGCTCGCGCCGCTCAGCATCGTGGCGATCGAGGCGCTCGCCGAGGATCGCGACGTCGACGCGACGACGCTCCACCAGCTCACCGGGGGCAACCCGTTCTTCGTCGTCGAGATGCTCGGCCACTCGGACGGCGACCTGCCGACGACCGTGCGCGACGCGATCCTCGCCCGCACCACGGGCATCGGACCCAGCGCGTGGGACCTCCTCAACCTCCTGACCGCGGCGCCCGAGGCCATCCCCGATCGGTTGCTGCCTGCGCTCGGGATCGCGCTGCCGGCGCTGCGCGAGCTCGACGCAGCCGGGCTGATCCAGCGCGGCGCGCGCGGCGTCGACTTCCGTCACGACCTCTGCCGGCTGGCGATCGGCAGCGTCGTCCCACCCGGCGCGCCACCGGCGCTGCACCAGCGGATGCTCTCGGCCATCGAAGCGGGCCCCAAGCCGGACCCGGCCGTGCTCGTGCACCACGCGATCGGTGCCGGCGACGCGGACCGTGTCCTCCGCTACGCCGACGACGCAGGCCGTGCTGCGGCTCGCGCCGGTGCGCACGCCGAGGCGGCCACCTTCCTCCGGCTCGCGCTGGCCGAAGGCGACGATCTCCCCGAGGCGAGCCGGGCCGATCTGCTCGAGCGGTTGGCGGCCGAGTGCTACCTCATCGATCAGCTGTCCGACGCGATCGACGCCGCGCGGGAGGCGTTGGACCTGCGGATCGCGACGGGTGACCTCGTCGCGGCCAGCGTCGGCCACAACGCCCTCTCGGTGTACGAGTGGTACAACGCGAACCGCGAGGGCGCGACCGTCCATGTGGAGCGGGCGCTCGCGACCCTCGACGGCGCGCCCCTCAGCGACACCGACGCGACGGTGACCCTCGGCCACGCGCTGGCGATGCAGGCCTTCCTCGCGCTCCAGGCCACCGACGTCGACGCTGCTGACGGACCGCTGGCGCGCGCGACCGAGCTCGCCCGGGCGACGGCCGACGTCGGGTTGCTCGCCCGCACCGGCATCGTCGGCGGGATGCGGTCGGTGATCGCCGGCGACCGTGACGGGCGAGGCGCGATCCT
>JAFBAD010000384.1 GCA_019247975.1 Acidimicrobiia bacterium | reverse complement strand
GCGCTCTACTACCACTTCCCGTCGAAGCTCGACCTGCTGCGCGAGTTCCTCCACGAGGCGCACGATGTGGTGCTCGGCCGCGTGGCGCGTGACATCGACGCTGCGGGTCCGGGCGCGCGGGCCGAGCTCGACGCCGCGGTCGCGGCGCTGATCTGGTCGAACATCCACGACGAGTGGGCCCGGCAGGCGGCCCTCGTCGCCTGGCGGGAGCACGGCCGCCTCGAGGCTGCCGATCAGCGGGCGATCGCGAAGAAGCGCAGCCAGCTCGTCGACCTGCTCGAGGGCGTGCTGCGCGCCGGCGTCGCGTCCGGCGAGCTCACGACCGACGAACCCCGGGATGTCGCGCAGGCGATCCTGACGCTCTGCATCTCGGTCGTCGATCCGTTCGCCGAGGCCCCGCGGTCGATGGCGAAGGTCATCGAGCTGCACCAGCGGCTGGCGGTGAAGCTCGCGACGTGAGGCTCAGGGGTTCGCCAGGTACTTCGGGTTCGCCACCGCGAGCTTGGCGCTGACGCCGGAGGCCAGCAGCTCGTGGAGCTCGTCGAGCCGGTCGTCGAACGACCCGGCCGCGATCGCCGCCGCCAGCTCCGCCTCGCTGCCGACGCCCGCGACGCGGAGCTCGCCGGCGCGCCGTTCGGCCTGCGCCGGCCCGAGCGTGGCCTCGCGCCCGATCATCGCCACCACGTTCGCGGCGACGCGCGCCATGAACGACAGGCGTCCCGACGTGCCCGGCATGACCTCGTCGCGCAGGAACTCCTCGACCGCCTCGGCCAGCTCCGCCTGGGTCGGTCGCCCGTGCAGGTCGTCCCCACCCGCTGGCTGCGGGGCTGGTGGGACCCGGTGCCGCTCGGTCGCGTCAGGGCAGAGCAGCAGCAGCACGTCCCACTCCTGCTCGCACACCCGGCGTCCCACCGCCGCCAGCTCGACCGAGCGGACGAAGCCGCCGAGGTGGGCTGCGCCCTGGCCCATGCAGCCGATGCTCCACTTGAGCGAGGACAGGACCTCCCACCAGTGCAGCTCCTCGAGGGTGACGCCACCGCCGTAGGCCGCGAGGAGCTCCTCGCGCGTCGCGAAGCCGCCGACCGGCAGCGCCTCGCCGAAGCGCCACGCCTTCGTGCAGAGCCAGCCGAGATCCTCGACCGGGTCGCCCACGTGCAGCAGCTCCCAGTCGAGGACCGCAGCGAGGCCGTCGGCGTCGACGATGAGGTTGCCGAGCCGGAAGTCCCCGTGCACGATCACCGCCTCGCGCGCAGCCGGCCGGTTCGCCTCGAGCCAGCGGAACGCGAGCTCCATGGTCGGCGTCGCCGTGCCGACGAGCGGCAGGGTCTCGCGCATCTGCTGCAGCGGGTCGCGTGCGGGGAGGCCGGGCACCGCGGCGACCGGGATGGCGTGCAGGCCGCGCAGGAACGCGCCGCACTGCTCGGCCAGCCGACCGCGGGCGGCGTCGTACTGCTCGTCGCGCAGGATGCGGCGGGCGAGGGTCTCGCCCGGCACCCGCTGCATCACGTAGCCGGCGGTCTCCCAGGGCGAGGGTGACTCGGCGTCGACCAGCACCTCGGGCACCGGCAGGCCCTCGGCCGAGCAGGCCCGCGCCGCCGCGGCCTCGCAGGTCATCATCCCGGGCGCGCTCGGCCGGCCCGGCGGGTCGCGCCGCAGGATCAGCGGCCGCACCGAGCCGTCTGCGCCGACGGCGTCGAACCGCCACGTCTCGCGCGACGCCCCACCCGTGAGCCGCTCGAGGTCGCGCACCGACGCCGCCCCGATGGCCTCGGCCAGCCGCTCTGCCGACGGGCTCGCCATGCGCATGTAACTTAGCGACCGCTCAGCAAGGGAGACCGCTGGTGGACCTCGACATCCCGCCCGAGATCCAGGCGACGCTCGACGAGATCGACGCCTTCATCGAGGCCGAGATCGCGCCGCTGCAGGCGCAGGACGACAACGAGCGCTTCTTCGACCACCGGCGCGAGTACGCCCGCACCGACTTCGAGAACGGCGGCGTGCCCCGAGCGGAGTGGGAGGAGCTGCTGCGGGAGATGCGGCGCCGCGCCGACGCGGCGGGGTGGCTGCGGCTCGCCCTCCCCGCGGAGTTCGGCGGTCGTGACGCGAGCAACCTCGAGATGGCGATCATCCGGGAGCACCTCGCGACCAAGGGCCTCGGCCTCTTCAACGACCTGCAGAACGAGAGCTCGATCGTCGGCAACTTCCCGACCGTGCTGATGATGCGCGACCACGGCACCGAGGCGCAGAAGAGCGAGTGGATGCCCGGCTTCCTCGACGGGACCCGCCGCCTCGCCTTCGGGCTCACCGAGCCCGGCCACGGCTCCGACGCCACGTTCCTCGAGACCACCGCGGTCCGCGACGGCGAGGAGTGGGTCATCAGCGGGCAGAAGCGCTTCAACAGCGGCCTCCACCACGCGACCCACGACATCGTGTTCGCCCGCACGAGCGGCGACCCGGGCTCGCCCATCGGGATCACTGCGTTCCTCGTGCCGTGCGACGCGCCGGGCTTCAGCGTCGACTTCTTCTGGTGGACGTTCAACATGCCGACCGATCACGCCGAGGTCACGATGACCGACGTGCGGGTCGGTGACGACGCCGTGTTCGGCCGGCTCGAGCACGGCCTGGACCTCGCGCAGACCTTCGTGCACGAGAACCGCATCCGTCAGGCCGCATCGTCGCTCGGCGCCGCGCAGTACTGCATCAACGAGGCCGTCGCCTACGCGAACAGCCGCACGACGTGGAACAAGAAGCTGTCCGCGAACCAGGGCATCCAGTTCCCCCTGGTCGAGCTGCACACCGAGGCGGCGATGCTCCGCCAGCTCATCCGCTACACCGCCGTGGCGCTCGACAACCACCACCACATGGAGGTCACCCACCTCGTCTCCATGTGCAACTACCGGGCCAACCGCCTCTGCTGCGACGCCGCCGACCGGGCCATGCAGACCTGCGGCGGCGTGGGCTACACGCGGCACATGCCCTTCGAGCACATCTACCGGCACCACCGCAGATACCGGATCACCGAGGGATCGGAGGAGATCCAGATGCGCAAGGTCGCGCAGCACCTCTTCGGCTTCGGACGGAAGGCCTGATGCCCGTGTCGCAACACCCCTCACGTGACCTCGCCGGCGCGCTCGAGCCGTTCGCCGGCCAGGTGTACTTCTCCCGCGAGTGCCACGAGAACTACGAGAAGCTCGGCTTCTCGGCCAGCCCCACCGAGATGAACGGCGTCGCCATGCCCGACGGCGTGGCCTATTTCTGCAGTCGCGGCTCGGTCATGGGCCAGGTGCCCGGTGAGCTGATCGCCGCGGCGTTCGCGGTCTTCAACCCGGCGGTCGTGGTCCCCGCCGTGACGCACGGGTGGACGATCACCGACGCGTCGACCATCTGCGACGCGCGCACCGACGGCGCGGTGGGCGCGCTGACCCGCATCCTCGGCGACGCGCCCGACGGCCTCGACCGGGCCACCGCGCTCCTCACGCAGGCGACCGAGTCGTTGCGGCCCGAGGGGCGGCCGCTCTACGCGGGCCTGAAGTCGCTCGGCCTGCCCGGCACCCCGATGGGTGACGCCTGGCGGCTGGCCGACCAGCTGCGCGAGTTCCGTGGCGATGCCCACACCGCGTCGTGGACGACGGCCGGGTTCGACGCCACCGAGATCGGAATGCTCAGCGAGCTCTACTGGGGCCTGCCCTCGCGCAGCTACGTGCGGTCGCGGGCGTGGAGCGACCAGGAGCTCGACGCCGCCGAAGCCCGGCTCGAGGCGCGCGGGCTGATGGCCGACCACCAGCTGACGCCGAAGGGGCGCGAGGTCCGTGAGGAGGTCGAGCTCGCCACCGACGCGCAGTGCCGGGTCATCGTGGACGCGCTCGGCGACGACCTCCAGGACCTGCTCGACATCCTCCTGCCCTGGGGCGCGGCGATCCGCGACGGCGCCGGCTACCCCGCGTCGGGCCCCCACGACCTCGCCGACCTCGCTCGCTGACCACCGCCGTCTCCCGACCGGCGGGTAGACAGCGTCCATGAGCTCGATCGATGACCTTCTGGCGAACGCCGAGCGCTACGCGGAGACGTTCGACAAGGGCGACGCCCAGGCACCGCCGGCCCGCAAGGTCGTGGTGCTCGCCTGCATGGACGCCCGCCTGCAACTGAGCGAGCTGCTCGGCCTGGAGCTCGGCGATGCGCACATGCTGCGCAACGGCGGGGGCGTCGTCACCGAGGACGTGCTGCGATCGATCGGCATCTCACAACGACGCCTCGCCACCGAGGAGGTCATGATCGTCCAGCACACGTCCTGCGGGTTGATCGGCCTCGACGAGGCTGCGCTCGAGGCGGAGATCGGCCAGCGCCCGGCCGAAGGGTTCGGCGGTTTCGACGACCTCGAGGCGAGCGTGCGCTACGGGGTCCGGCGCATCCGCGAGAGCGACTACCTGGTGCGCACCGACAAGGTGCGGGGGTTCATCTACGACGTGAAGACCGGTCGCCTGCGCGAGGTCACCTGACCTTCAGTCCGCCGGCTCGATCACCACCACCGGGAGCTCACGCTCGGTCTTCTTCTGGTAGTCGGCGTAGTTGGCGTGGTCCTTCGTGATGAGCGGCCACAGCCGGGCCCGCTCCTCGGCGCCGGCGACGTGGGCCCGCATCGGGCGAGGCGGGCCGTTGCGCATGCGCACGGTCACCGCGCCGTCGGCCCGGATGTTGCCGACCCAGGCGGGATCCTGGTCGTTGCCGCCGGCGGAGCCGACCAGTGCGAACGTGTCGCCGTCCTGCCACGGCGAGGTCAGCAGCACGGTGCGGCGCTGGCCGCTCTTGCGGCCGGTCGTGGTGAGCTCGACCACCGGCATGCCGTAGCCGCTCCACCCGAGCTTGCCGAACGACACCCGCTGGACGAAGCGCTGCAGCGCGTTGACCGCTTTGAACGTCGCGTCGTTGGGCACGGCGGCAACCTAGCGACCGCCGCTACGGTCAGCCCCTGTGCCCAGGCCCACCGTCGACGGCTACTGCTGGCCGCAGTCGGTCGTCGCCGGCGAACCGGTCGCGCTGCACGTCGCTGCGTCGGTGCCGTCCGTCGACGTCGAGGTCGCCCGCATCGGCGCCCGGCGCGAGGTGGTCGACGGTCCCCGTCCGCTCACCACCGAGGACCACCCGGTGCCGGCCGACGCGTCGGCCCACGGCTGCAACTGGCCCGTGGCGCTCGAGCTCGACACGACCGGGTGGCGCTCCGGCTACCACGAGGTGCAGCTGACCGCGAGAGCCGACGACCGCACGACCGTCGGTCGTGCCTTCGTCGTGGTGCGACCTTCGCCGACGAGTGACCGCCGGGTCCTGTGGGTGCTCGGCACCAGCACGTGGCACGCGTACAACGACTTCGCCGGCACGAACCTCTACAACGGCGGCACCCAGGCGTCGCTGCTGCGGCCGATGGCGCCGGGGTACCTGTACAAGCCACCCGGCCACGGCCGGCGGGTCGCCACCACCCACCCGCCCGATCCGCAGATGGCCGCCCACGTCGGCTACCTCCGCCTCAACCACCTCTCGGAGTGGGCGGGATCGGCGGGCTGGCCCAACTGGGAGCACCCGTTCGCGGTGTGGGCGGAGCGCAACGGGTACGAGATGGACGTCGCCAGCAGCGCGGACCTCGAGGACCCCGAGCTGCTCTCGCGCTACCGGCTGCTGCTCTCGATCGGCCACGACGAGTACTGGTCGGGGCCGATGCGGAACTCGGTCGAGGCGTTCATCGCGGCCGGCGGCAACGTCGCGTTCCTGTCCGGCAACACGTCGTTCTGGCAGGTTCGCTTCGAGGACGACGGCACGACGATGGTCGGCTACAAGGCTCGCTTCCGCGACGACCCGTGCTACCGCACCGACCGCCACGCGGAGACCACGACGATGTGGTGCGACCACGAGCTCGGCCGGCCGGAGGCCGAGATGACGGGCGTGAGCTTCTCCCGCGGCGGCTACCACCGCATCGGCAAGCGGGTCACGAACGGCCTGGGCGGCTACACGGTCCACCGGCCCGACCACTGGCTGTTCGAGGGCACCGGCCTCACCTACGGCGACGTGCTCGGAGCCTCGTCGACGGTCGTCGGCTACGAGTGCGACGGCTGCGACTTCACCTACCGCGACGGGCTGCCGTA
Source organism: Acidimicrobiia bacterium (assembly GCA_019247975.1). Classification (GTDB taxonomy): domain Bacteria; phylum Actinomycetota; class Acidimicrobiia; order Acidimicrobiales; family Iamiaceae; genus JAFBAD01. The sequence goes on along the minus strand of JAFBAD010000384.1, from coordinate 19,225 downwards.
CCCGACCGGCGTCGACGGCTCACCCGAAGGCTTCGAGATCCTCGGCACCGCGCCCGCCGCGCCGTTCACGCGGACCACGAGCGCCCGCCCGCCGAGGGGCAGGGACATGGCGGAGTCCGAGTTCACGTCGTGGCGGCTGCTCGGGGAGCGGGGGCCCGAGGCCGAGGCCCGCATCCTCCACGGGCACGCGGTGCTCGGCACGTACACCCAGGGCGGCACGGTCGTCACGAGCGGCAGCACCGAGTGGGTGCACGGCCTGGCCGAGCGCGATCCGCAGATCGAGCAGATCACCGCGAACATCCTCGAGCGCCTCGGGTAGCGTCCCCCGCGGTGCGGGGGGTACTCGTCGCGGTCTTCGTCCTCGCGCTCGTCGCCGCCTGCAGCTCCGATGACGACCCGTCGGCCGACGCGACGTCGACGACCGCGAGCACCAGCACCACCACCACCACGACGCGGCCGCTTCACTGGGTCGCGCAGCGCACGCGGGAGACGGCGGTCGCCGGCCGCTACCGCCAGGGCCTCGCGCGTGACGGCGACACGTACCTCTTCACGACCGACAACGCGATCTTCCGCACCGGCACCGGCTTCACCGAGACCCAGAGCCTGCTTCCCGCGCTCCCCACCGACCTGTCGGCGCAGGGCTACGACCACATCGGCGACGGCGATGTCGCCGACGGCCGCCTCTGGGTGCCGGTCGAGAAGGAGGACAAGACCTCCGGGCAGCAGCTCACCGCCTGGTTCGACGCGAAGACGCTCGCCTACATGGGGTCGGTCACCGTCGCGCAGCACCACAACTCGTTCGTCACCGTCGACGACGACGGGGTCGTGTGGTCGACCGACCAGTTCGACGACGACACCCTCCTGCGCTATCGGGTCGACGGCACCACCGTGCAGCAGCTCGATCCGCTGAAGATGGACCGCAAGCTCGTGCACATCCAGGGAGGCGATGTCGCCGACGGCGCCATCTGGCTCTCGACCGACGACGACCACAACGGCATCTACCGCGTCGACACCGAGACCGGGAAGGTCACCGACCTCGGCTCGATGGGCCACGCTCCCGATGGTGAGGGCGAGGGCATCGATGCCACCGACCTGCCGTCCGGTCTGCTGCACGTGCTCGTGACCGACGAGCACTCGGTGCCGATGTACGTCGTCGATTTCAACGTCCACTCCGAACCGGGATGAGATGAACCGATGAAGCGCCTGATCCTCCTCGCCGTCGTCGCCGTCATGGTGATCGGCGCCTGCTCGAGCGACGACGACACGTCGACCGACGCCGGCAGGTCGACCAGCACGACCGCCGCCACCTCGACGACGACCACCGCGCCGAAGCCGGAGCCGTCGGCCGGGTGCGGCCAGGCGACCGCCGCAGCGAGCAAGCTCCGCCACGACATCGACGTGGGCGGCCAGGCCCGCTGGTACCTCGAGACCGCGCCGTCGCGCACCGCGACCGACGACCCGATGGCGCTCGTCGTCGACTTCCACGGCCTCGCCGAGGGAGCACAGGTCCACACCGCGATGTCGGGCATGGGCGAGCTCGGCCAGAAGGAGGGCTTCGCGGTCGTGTTCCCGAACGGCACCGGCACACCGATCCGCTGGAACACCGCGGAGGACCCGGCCAAGAACCCGGACCTGCAGTACGTCACCAAGGTCCTCGACGAGGTCGAGACGAACCTCTGCATCGACAAGACGCGGGTCTACGCGTCGGGCCTGTCGATGGGCGCGTTCATGACCTCGCTCGTCGCGTGCTCGATGAGCGACACGTTCGCGGCCGCCGCACCGGTCGCGGGCGTCCAGTTCTCGAAGACCTGTGCGCCGGACCGGCCGGTGCCGATCCTCGCCTTCCACGGCACGAAGGATCCGATCCTGCTGTTCAACGGAGGCGTGAACGCGGACGCGCTCGCGCCCGTGCTCGGCAACACCCCCACGACCTCGGGGACCACCACCACGACAGCTCCCGTCGACCTCGACGGCAAGGGCTACCCGCTGGCGGTCAAGCAGTGGGCCGAGCGCGACGGCTGCAAGGGCTCGAAGGACACGGACGTGAGCGCCGAGGTCATCCACCGCGTGTACGACTGCCCGGCGGACACGGCCGTCGAGTTCTACATCGTGAAGGGCGGCGGCCACACCTGGCCGGGCAGCGCGTTCAGCAAGTCGATCGCGAGCATCGTCGGCTACACGACGATGGACATCAACGCGAGCGAGCTCATCTGGAAGTTCTTCCAGCGGTTCCGGCTGCCCGGCTGACGATGCCGAGGCCCTCGAGACCCGGCAGCCGGTCGATGCGACGGTCGATCCGCTCGGTCGCGGCGCGCCCTTCCTCGCCCGAGAAGAGGTGCGCGATGAGGTGCTCGACCTCGGCGGGCGGCATCACGTTCGCGCCGACCGGTTGCCAGAGCCGATCGAGCGCGAAGCGGGTCAGGCGCTGCGCCCGGCGATCGCGCTCCAGGCGCGCCGCGGCCTGCGACGAGTAGAAGTCGATGTGCAGGCCCTCCTGGCGCATGATCCGCTTCAGCAGCTCGCTGAGCACCGGGTGGTCGGCCAGCTGCGCCAGCCGTCCGTAGCCGGCCTGGGTGGTCCACTCGTTCACCGCGCCCCACGTCATCAGCACCGCGAGGAACGACGGCCCGGCGATCGCCGAACCCGCCATGTGGGTGAACGGCATCAGCCGGTCCTTGATCGTCAGCGAGTGGCGCATCGGGACGATGCGGTCGGCGCCGCCGGCCAGGCCGTGGCGGCGGAGCACCTCGGCGATCGCCTCGCCGTGCCAGTACTCCTCGTGCACCCAGAAGCTCATGAACGACGTGATCTCGTGGTCCCGGTGCGCGGACGTCACGAGCAGGTCGCGCAGGTAGCAGACGGTGTGGTGCTCCACGTCGTGCATGTACTGGAGGCAGCGGAGGGTGGCGGGGTCGAGAGGCACCTCCTCGAAGGCTTCGAACTCGATGCCGTCGAGATTGAGCCGCCCCGTTCGCTGCTTGTAGAGGTCGAGATCGAACGCCACGAGCGTTGTTCGGCGCCGCGGGACCCTTGGGACGACATCGCGGTCAGAATGGTCGGTCTGTGCCGGATCATGCGGATCAGCCCGAGCGCCCGTCCCGCCCGCGGATCTGGCTGCGGCGATCGGCGGTGCTGATCGTCGTGATCGCGCTGTTCGGTGCCGGCGCGTACGGGTTCGCCGGGCAGATTCGGTCCGCGCGATCGGACGCGGCGGATGCCGATGCGTCGGCGCTCGCGCTGCGGGCCGAGCGGGTCCGGCTCGGCACGGTGCTGGCGGCCAACGAGGTCGACCTCGAGCGCACCTGGAACGAGCGGACCCTGCGCCACGCGCAGCGGGTGCAGATCGACGAGCGGCTGCAGGCGCTCTACGGCCGGCTGCTGGGGGTGAACAAGCGGCTGGCCGATCTCGTCGCCTCGTCGAAGCTGCACGTGCTCAACCTCGACGCGACCAAGCAGTGCCTCCTCGGCGTCCAGCGGGCGACCGAGCAGGCGGCGGTCGACGATGCAACCGGTTCGTTCGCGAGCCTCCGAGCGGTCGGAGACGCCTGCACGCGCGCCAACGCGGTGGGCCGGTCCGCCTGACGTCCATGTTCCGGGTGCTGGGCGGGGTCGCGGTCGAGCTCGACGACACCGACCTGCCCCTCACCGGCCAGGCGAGCCTGCTGCTCGGGATCCTGCTGGCCGGCCGCGGGCAGCTCGTCCCGATCAACGTCATCATCGACCGCCTGTGGAGCGGCACCCCGCCGCGCACCGCCACCAAGGTGGTCCACGTCGTCGTCGGGCGGCTGCGCCGTGCGCTGGACGACGCCGGGCTCGGACCGTGCATCACGACAGTTGGCGCGGGCTACCGGCTGGACCCGCACACGACCGACCTCGACGAGTACCTCGCCGCCGTCGGCCGCGCGGACCGTAACGCGCGCGATGACGACGGGCTCGCCCTCGCCGAGCTCGACCGCGCCCTCGCGCTCTGGCGCGGCCGTCCCTGGGGAGACCAAGCGGACGAGGAGTGGCTGCGGCCGACCGTCGACTCGCTCGAGGAGCAGCACCGGCAGGTCGAGGAGCGGTGGGCCGACCTCGCGCTCGCCTGCGGTCGCGCTCCCGACGTGGTCGACCGGTTCGTGCAGGCGGCCCGGGCGGAGCCGCTGCGCGAGCGCCGCTGGGGCCAGGCGATGCTCGCGCTGTACCGCGCGGGCCGGCAGGCCGAGGCGCTGCGCCTCTACGACGAGGGCCGCACGCTGCTCCGCGACCAGCTCGGCCTCGAACCGGGTCCGGAGCTGCGGCGCCTGCAACTGGCCGTGCTCCAGCAGGAACCCGGGCTCAGCGCGCCGGGTGGCGGCGAGCGCCCGGGCACGTCGCTGATCGGGCGGTTCGACGAGCTGACGCGGCTCGAGGCGGCGTTGGGCCGCAGCCGGTTGGTGACCGTCTCCGGGCTGGGTGGCATGGGCAAGACCCGGTTGGTCGCCGAGGTGGCGCACCGTCAGCGGCTCCGGGGGGCGACGACCTGGTGGGCGTCGCTCGCGACGTTGCCGTCACCCGAGCGCGCGGTCGGCCACGTGGTCGCCGAGCTCGGGTTGCACGTCGACGAGGGAGCCGATCCGTTCGACGTGCTCGTCGCCGCGGTCGGCGGGGCCGAGGGGATCTTCGTCGTCGACGCGGCCGAGCGCGCGCCGAGCGAGACGACCGCGCTCGCGCTCCGCCTGCTCGATCGGTGTCCGGCGGTGCGCATGTGCGTGGCGTCGCGGGTCGAGCTCGGTGTGCCCGACGAGCGGGTGCTGCACATCGGTCCGCTCGACGAGGAGGACGCGTTCCAGCTCCTCGTCGGGAGGCTCGGGATCGACGAGGACGAGCTCGCGCCGGCCACGCGCGGCGTGCTCGCGTCGCGGCTCGCGTCCGCGGCCGGGGTGCCGCTCCTCATCGAGGTCGTAGCCCGCACCGTCGACCCCGCCGCGCCGCCGGCCGACCCCACTACGACGTCTCCCGCGCCGGCGCCTCTGGATCACCGCGACGCGGTCCGGGGGGCCATCGGCGAGGCGCTCGATTCGGTCGAGCCGCTCGCCCGCCGGTTGGCGTCGGCGGCCGCACCGCTCCCCGCGGGAGTTTCGGAGGAGCTCGGCGCGTCGCTGCTCGGCATGGACGCGGCGACGGCGCGGCGCGCGCTCCGTCAGCTCGCGTGGGTGCGACTGGTCGACCCGGTCACCGCGCGCGGCCCGCTGCGCTACCGGAGCCTCGACCCGGTCCGTGAAGCGCTCGTCCACGAGCTCGACGCCGCGCAGCTGGCCGCGACGCTCGACGGTGGCGCCGGCGCGCTCGCGTCCGCGTTCCGCGCCCTGCGGACCGACGGCATGGCGGTCATCGTCGACCGTCTCGACGGCCTGGAGGACGAGCACGACAACCTGCGCTTCCTCCTCGCGCACCACCTGGAGGCATCGCCGGCGCGAGCGCTCGAGCTGGCCGTCGCGGGCTGCGAGTTCTGGCGGGTGCGGCACGTCGTCGAGGGTCGGGAGTGGCTCGAGCGGGCGATCGAGGCCGCTCGCCCCACCGGCGAGCTGCGGTGGCGCGCCGAGTACTCGCTGGCCCGGACCACCCGCACCTTCGGGGAGGTGTCGGTGCTCCGCGAGCGGCTCGAAGCGGTGCTGGCCGAGATGGATCACGAGGGCGTCACCGACCAGCGACTGCTGGGCTCGGTGTTGATGTACGTCGCGATGGCGCGGGGTTGGCAGGGGGACCGCGAGGGCTGCCTCGCGGTCATGGGCCGGGCCGCAGAGGTGAGCGAGCGGTACGGCACGGCGTGGTCCGATGCGCAGCTCGAGCAGCTGCGCATCCTCTACCGCGCGCTGACCGGCGACATCGCCGGCGCTCGCATTGCCCAGCGCGAGTGGACGGTGGGGATGGAGGCGGTCGGCGACGCGGTGAGCGCGGCGTCGGGGTGGTACCTGGCGGCGTCGCTCGGGGAGATGACCGGCGAGACCGATCTCGCCGAGGAGATCGGACGGGGCCGCGAGCACGCCGTCCGCGTCGGCGACGTGAGCCTCCTCGGACGCCTCCTGCTCGTCGAGGCGAGGATGCTCGTGCGGACCGGTGACGGGCGGGGTCGCGACGTGCTCGACGCCGCAGCGGACGAGCTGACCCAGCTCGGCGGTCTGCGGGCTGCCGCGCTGGCCCGACGCGACCTGGGCCTGCTGGAGCTGGCCGACGGCGAGGACGGTCCGGCCGCTCGCCACCTGGGTCTGGCGCTCCCGGCCCTGCTCACCCTCGACCGGCCCGCGTCCGCGCTGGCCGCCGCCGGGCTCGCGCACCTCGCCCACCGCTCCGGCGATGAGAGCGGCGCCGCCACGCTCGTCGCGGCCGCCTCCGGGCTCCGCCGCAGCGGTGGCTCCGGCTCACCGCAGGACGAGGTCCGCCTCGAGCAGGTGCTGGCCGACCTCGGCACCCCGCAGGTGGCCACCACGCCCGACGACGGCGAGCTCGTCGCCCTCGCCGACGGCCTCACCCACCGCCTCTGACGTAGCCGCCGCCCCGCCCCCACAAAGCACGAAATTGGCCCGGTTCGACGCGCCATGCGCGGTCAACCGGGCCAATTTCGGGCTCTTCTCATCTGTCCGTGGGTCGTCGGGGGAGGGTGGGTGTGTAGCCGCCGAGGGCGAGTAGGGCGAGGGCGATCAGTGCGTCGGCTGATTTGAAGCCGAAGGCGACCCGGGTGAGGACCCGGATCTTGGTGTTGGTGGACTCGATGAGTGCGTTGGACAGGCCGGTGTCGAGGGCTGCGTCGATCGCGGCCCGTTGGCGGACGATGCGGCGTTGCAGCTTGACGAACGGTTCGATGCGGCTGCGTCGAGCCCAGGAGATCCACCGGTCGAGGGCGTCTTTGCCGGCTTGACCTTTCAGCACGAAGACGAGTCGGAGGCCTTCTTTGAGCAGGTAGGCCCGGTAGAGACGAGGATCGGTCTTCGCGACCCACGCCAACTTCTCGCGCTGGCGGTCAGTGAGGTGCTCAGGGTTCTTCCAGAGCGCGTAGCGGCTGTGCTTGAGCACCTTGGCGTGACCGGTCGCCCGTCGGGGGCCGATGCGTTGGCTGATCGCGCCCCGTGCGCTGTTCCAGGCGTCGCGCCGCACTTCGTCGAGCGCGTCGGTGGCCCATGCGACCACATGGAACGCGTCCGCGCACTGCAACGCGTTCGGGCAACGCGCGGCGACGGCGACCGCGATCCAGTCCGCGGCATCAGCCGAGACATGAGTGATCTGGGCACAGCGTTCGGGACCCAGCAGGTCGAAGAACCCGTGCAAGGTGGCTGCATCACGACCCGGCGCGGCCCACACCAGCCGGCCGGTGTCGTGGTCGACCACGATCACCCAGGTAACGGTGATGGCGCTTGTAAGCGATCTCGTCGATCCCGATCCGTCGCAACCCGTCGAAAGGATCATGAGCCGCTCGGGCGTCGGCGACGACCCGGGTGACGATCGATCCGACCGTTGACCAAGCGATGCGCATCAGCTCGACCACTGCAGTCTTGGAAGTCCGGGTGGCCAACCACGCCACCGTGTCATCGAAGGCCCGGGTGTGACCGACGTTGTGACGGGCCCACGGGAGCTCGATCACTGTCGGCCCATGGGCCGGGCAGTTCACCCGGGGCGCGTCAGCCTCCACGAACGACACGACCTCACCGACATCGAGGGCCCGCCAACGGCGACGGCCTTCACCCCGGTCATAGCCCGGCGCCCGCCGGCCACAACGACCGCACCGCGGCAGGCGTGACCGTCGGGAACGGACATGAGCAACCACCGCGCCGAGCTCGTCATCGAAGTCGACCGACTCGATCACCGTGCGATCGTCGACACCCAACAGCCGACGCCATACCTTGGCTCCCAGCACCCCGTTCTCCTCCTCACCTTCACGGACCTTCAGACAGCCCGGGAACGTAGGAAGGGAGCGGGGTGCAACCGCGGATGCAGCTACTCAGTCACCCACGGACACGTGAGGAGACCCCAATTTCGGGGTTCTGCGGGCAGGATGCCCGGCGTGGCCGACCCGAACGCGACCGGTCGGTTCGCGCCGAGCCCGACCGGCCCCCTCCACCTCGGCAACCTCCGCACCGCGCTGCTCGCCTGGCTGTTCGCCCGCTCGGCCGGCGCCCGGTTCCTCCTCCGCATCGAGGACCTCGATCCGGTGGCCACCCGGGAGGAGCACGTCACCGGCCAGCCGGCCGACCTCGCCGCCCTCGGCCTCGACTGGAACGGGCCGATCGAGCGCCAGTCCGAGCACCTCGACCGCTCGCACGCGGCGATCGCCCGCCTCGAGGCGGAGGGTCTGACCTACCCCTGCTACTGCACCCGCCGGGAGATCCAGGAGGCCGCGGCCGCGCCCCACGGCAAGGACCCGATGGGCGCCTACCCGGGCACCTGCCGGGACCTCACCGCGGCCGAGCGCGATGAGCGGGCCGCGTCCGGCCGGCGTCCGGCGCTCCGCCTGCGCGCCGGTGACGTGGCGGTCGCGTTCGAGGACCGGTTGCGCGGTCGGGTCGAAGGCCGGGTGGACGACCTCGTGCTCCGCCGCACCGACGGCATCCCCGCGTACAACCTGGCCGTCGTGGTCGACGACGCTGCGCAAGGGGTCGGTGAGGTCGTGCGGGGCGACGACCTGCTCCCATCGACCCCCCGTCAGATCCACCTCGCCAGGCTGCTCGGCGTCGAGCCTCCGACCTACGCGCACGTCCCGCTCGTGCTCGGCCCCGACGGCACCCGCCTGGCCAAGCGGCACGGTGCGGTCACCTTGGCCGACCGCCGCGCCCGAGGCGAGTCCCCCTCCGACGTGCTCGCCTACCTGGCGTCCACGCTCGGCCTCGCCCGCCCGGACGAGCCGGTCACCCCGACCGACCTGATCGAGCGCTTCGACCCGACCGAACCGCTCGTCCTCGACCCGCGAGACTGACCCCTCGTGTGGTGGGTCTTCGCTATCGCGCTGGCGTTCGCAGCCGTCTTCCTCTTCATCGCCGCGTTGAGCGACCGGCGCGACCGGCAGTCCGGTTTCGATCCGAAGGTCCGAGGCGAGAGCGTGATGGCGAACCGTCGACGCATCAAGGACGAGCTGTACAAGAGCCGGGCGCGACGCCTCGGCGCGATCGACCCCGACGACGACCCGCGCCACCGCCACCGGTAGTCGGGTCCCGATAGGTTGACCACGTGCTCTCGAAGCTGCGCACCAAGCTGAACCAGACCGTCGAGCAGATCGACGACGAACGCCTGCAGGACCGCTGCAAGGCGCTGGGTTCGGTCGACATCACGGACGCGCCGCTGCGGGTGCCGGTCCGCCTCGGCGGTGAGATCCAGGGCCTGCAGGTCGTGCCCCGCGCCGGCTCGCCCTCGCTCGAGGTGACGATTGCGGACGGCACCGGTCGCGCCGTCGCCGTGTTCACCGGCCGCAAGCGGCTACCGGGGATCGACCCGGGCCGGCGGGTCGTGATCGAAGGGGTCGGGCGGATGGAGCGGGGCCGGATGCTCCTGGTGAACCCCGCCTACACGCTCCTGGCCTGATCAGGCCTGGGTGAGGGAGCCGCCGGCTCCCAGCAGGATCCGCACGACCTCCTCCTCGGCCTCCGGGGACGTCAGCACCAGCACCTCGTCGCCGCTGCGCAGGACGGTGTCGCCGCGGGGGACGATCACGTGGTCGTCGCGGATGATCGCGACGACGGTCGAGTCGCGCGGGAAGCCGAGCTCCTCGATGTCCTTGCCGTCGGCCGGGGACTCGTCGTGCAGCGTGGCCTCGGACAGGCGGGCCCGGCCGCCCTCGAACGAGAGGAGCCGCACGAGGCTGCCGACCGAGACCGCCTCCTCCACCAGCGCGGTGAGGAGGTGGGGCGTGGACACCGACACGTCGACGCCCCACATCTCGTTGAACATCCACTCGTTCTTCGGGTTGTTCACGCGGGCGACGACCCGGGGCACCGCGAACTCCTGCTTCGCCAGCAGGGAGATGACGAGGTTGTCCTCGTCGTCTCCGGTGACCGCAGCCACGACGTCGGCCCGGCTCAGGTCGGCCCGGGCCAGCTCGCTCAGCTCGCAGGCGTCGGCCTCGACCCAGGTGACGCCGGCCGGCTCACCGAGCTGCTGCGCGGCCTGCACGCGTTCGGCGTCGATCTCGACGATCGACACGTCGTGACCGGCCTTGACCAGGTCGTCGGCGATGAACGTGCCGACGTTGCCGCCGCCGGCGATGACCACGCGCATCAGTGGGACCCGCTTCCCTGCGGGCCCACCTCGAGGTGAGCCTCGAACGCGTCGGTGGCGTCGCCGAGCACCGCGGCGTGGACGACGTCGCCGTCCTGGGCGACGAGCCCGGGCGTCGGCACCTGCGCCACCCCGAGCCGGGTGAGGGCCACGATCCGCCACTTCCCCTCGGCCTCGATGTCGAGGACCGGCGTGCCGGCCCACGAGCCGGGGACCACCCGCTCGACCAGCATCACCCGGGCGCTGGGGTCGACCCAGTCCGACGTCGGCCGGTCCGGCAGGATGCGGTGGAGCACCCGCTCGGTCGCCCACTGCACGGTGGCGATGGTGGGGATCCCGACCCGCTCGTAGATGGCGGCCCGGCGGGGGTCGTAGATGCGGGCCACCACCCGCTCGATCCCGTAGGTCTCCCGCGCCACCCGGGCCACGAGGATGTTCGAGTTGTCGCCGTTGGTCACGGCGGCAAGGGCGCCGGCCTGCTCGATGCCTGCGTCCATGAGGCGGTCCCGGTCGAACCCGACCCCGACCACCTTGCGACCGCCGAAGTCGTCCCCGAGGCGGTTGAAGGCCTTCTCCCGACGGTCGATGACCGCGACCGAGTGGTCCATCTCCTCGCAGGCTCGCGCGAGACCGGCTCCGACCCGGCCGCAACCGACCACGATGACGTGCACCTGAACGACCTCCTCACCCCTCTCCGGGGCAGGGGCGCACGCTACGGACCGGAGGATGCGGTGGGCAACCCGCGGGCTCCTAGAGTGCGCTCCGCCATGGTGTCGTCCCTCAAGCGCATCCTCGTGGGGCGGCCCATCGCCAGCACCGAGGAGCACACGCAGCGGATCGGCAAGCCGGTCGCGCTGGCGGTGTTCGCCTCGGACGCGATCTCCTCCACCGCGTACGCGACCGAGGAGATCCTGCTCGTCCTGCTCATGGCGGTGGCCTTCCCGAAGACGCACAGCTACCTGGTGCCGATCGGGATCCTGGCCGTCGTCCTGCTGTTCATCGTCCTGACCAGCTACCGCCAGACGATCTACGCGTACCCGAACGGCGGCGGCGCGTACATCGTCTCCAAGGAGAACATCAACGCGAACGCGGGTCTCGTCGCGGGCGCGTCGTTGCTCGTCGACTACACGCTCACCGTCGCGGTCTCGATCTCCTCCGGCGTGCTCGCCATCGCGTCCGCCGTGCCTGCGCTCCGACCGGAGGAGCGACGCATCGCGCTCGCGCTCGCGTTCCTCGTCCTGATGACCGTCGGCAACCTGCGCGGCCTCAAGGAAGCCGGGCGTGTGTTCGCAGTGCCCACGTACGTGTACGTCGCGCTCCTGTTCTCGATGCTCGTCATCGGGCTGACGCGCGTGTTCGCGTTCGACCTCGGTCCGATCCAGACGTCGCCCCAGTTCGCCGCCACGTTCGCCCACGAGCACGCCCTCGCCAGCTCCGCCACCCTGTTCGTGCTCCTGCGCGCGTTCTCGTCGGGCGCCGTGGTGCTGTCGGGGGTCGAGGCGATCTCGAACGGCGTGCCGGCCTTCCGCAAGCCGGAGTCGAAGAACGCAGCCAGCACCCTCACCTACATGGGGCTGATCCTCGGGGTCGGCTTCCTCGGCATCGGCATCCTCGCCCACCACCTGCAGCCGGTCGTCGACGAGCGGGGCGGCGAGACCGTGCTCTCCCAGATGGGCAAGGCGGTCTTCGGCGACACGCCGATCTACTACGCGTTCCAGATCGCGACGTTCGCGATCCTGATCCTCGCGGCGAACACCGCGTTCGCAGGCTTCCCGCAGCTCTCGTCGATCATCGCCCGCGACGGCTACCTGCCCCGCCAGCTCGCCAACCGCGGCGACCGGCTCGCGTTCTCCAACGGCATCCTCGTGCTGTCGGGCATGGCCGCGCTGCTGATCATCGGCTTCCGGGCCGAGGTGAGCGCGCTGATCCCGCTCTACGCGGTGGGCGTGTTCACCGGGTTCACGCTGTCGCAGTTCGGGATGGTGCGGCACCACCGGAGGGAGCGAGAACCCAACTGGCAGCGCGGCGCGGTGATCAATGCGGTCGGCTGCCTGGCCACCGGCATCGTGCTGGTGGTGGTGGTCGTCTCGAAGTTCACCGTCGGCGCGTGGATCCCGGCCGTGGTGATCCCGCTCATCGTGTTGCTGTTCCGCGGGATCCACCGCCACTACATGCGGGTGGACAGCGCCCTGCTGCCCGAGCCCGGCTACAAGGCCCGGCGCCGCACCCACACCGTGCTCGTGCTCGTCGGGCGGGTGCACAAGGGCGTGCTCGAGTCACTCGCGTACGCCCGATCGATGCGGCCGGACCGCCTGATGGCGGTGTCGGTGGTGTCGAACGCCGAGGAGCAGGAGCGCATCACCAAGGCGTGGGAGGACTTCGACATCCCGGTCGAGCTGCGCACGGTGTACTCGCCGTTCCGCGAGCTGCAACGGCCGATCGTCCGCTTCATCGACGAGCTCGACGCCGAGGTGGAGGACGACTTCGTCACCGTGATCCTGCCCGAGTTCGTGCTCGACCACTGGTGGGAGCAGGTGCTGCACAACCAGAGCGCGCTGCTGCTGCGGGCTCGCCTCCGGGCCCGGCCGAACACGATCGTCACGTCGGTCCCGTTCCACCTCAGCGGCACCGACGTGCAGGTCGTCGGCTCGGTCGACGGGCTGCGTCCACCCCCTCGGTGATCTCGCGGCGAGCCGCGCTGGGGATCCTCGCGGGCGGGGTGGTCGCCGCCTGCTCGAGCGGTTCCGGCCCGTCGTCGTCACCGCCGTCCACCACCGCGCCGGAGGTCCCGATCACCTACGGCAAGGACCCGACGCAGGTGGGTGACCTCTGGCTGCCCACCCCCCGCCCGACGAAGCCGGTCGGCGTGGTCGTCCTCATCCACGGCGGGTTCTGGCGCTCGCAGTACACGCGGTCGCTCATGGAGCCGCTGGCCCGGGACGTGATCGGTCGCGGGTGGGCGGCGTGGAACCTCGATTACCGGCCGTCGGACGCGAGCGGCGGCGGCTGGCCCGGCACCTTCACCGACGTCGCCCAGGGGATCGACCTCCTCGACGCCAAGGCCCGCGAGCACTCGCTCGACCTCGACAAGGTCGTGACCGTGGGCCACTCGGCCGGCGGTTGCCTGTCGCTGTGGGCGGCGGCCCGGGCCGGTCTGCCGGCCATCGCCCCGGGCGCGAAGCCGAGGGTGACGCCGGTGCTCGCGGTGTCGCAGGCCGGGGTCAACAACCTGATCGCCGGCTGGTTCGAGGACCTCGGCGACGGTGCGGTCGGGGACCTGATGGGTGGTGCGCCGAAGGACGCCGGCGACGCGTACACGCTCGCCTCACCGGCCGAGCGGCTGCCCCTCGGCGTCGACCAGGTGTTGGCCCACGGCCTCGCCGACGTGATCGTCCCGGTCGAGCAGACCACCCACTACGCGGCGAAGGCGAGCGACGCCGGCGACGACGTCTCGATCGTCACCGTGAAAGGCGAGACCCACTTCGACGTGATCGACCCGCAGAAGGAGTCGTGGCGCAAGACGGTCACGCACATCGAGAAGGTGCTCGACGCCTGACGCACGCGCGATCGCTACTCGCGGTCGAGGTGCTCCGCGAGGAACGACTCGGTGACCGCCCACGCGGCCGCCGCCGCGTTCGCGTCGTGGAACATCGGCGCCTCGTGGTTGTCGAACGCGTGCCCCGCAGCCGGCTGCACCTCGACGCGTAGATCCTCACGACCGGTCGCCGCGACCGCGTCGCGCACGGCCGTCACCTGCTCGGCCGGGATGTACTCGTCCTTCCCGCCGAAGTGGTACAGCACCGGGCAGCTGATGCTGCCGAGCTGGTCCACCGAGTCCGCGACGCCGGAGCCGTAGTAGCTGACCGCGACGTCGGGGTCGGACGCGACTGCGACGAGGTGGGCCACCGTGCCGCCGAGGCAGAAGCCGAGCACGCCGGTACCACCCCGGATCTCCGGAAGGCCCCTGAGCGTGGCGAGGGCAGCGACCGCGTCGGTCACCCCCTGCGGGAAGTCGAACTTGCCGACGGTCTCGAACGCCTTGCCGAGGCCCTCCTCGTCGTGCTCCACCTGGAAGCCCGGCTCGATGCGCCAGAACAGGTCGGGTGCGCCGACGACGTAGCCGTCGCGCGCGAGGCGCGCCGCCACCGCGCGGATGTAGGAGCCGACGCCGAAGATCTCCTGGATCAGGAGGACGCCTGGGCCGCTGCCGTTGGGCGGCACCCAGACGTTGAGGGTCATCTCGCCGCCGTCGACGGCGACGGGCTCGGTGCGGGTCGGGTCGCTCATGTCACGCAGCTCCGAACATCATCAGCCACTGCTCCTTGGTCCGCGGGCGGAACACCATGTTGCGGTCGCGGGTCTCGGCCATCGTCGCCGACGGCTTCTCCGAGTACAGGTGACCGGGGAAGAGCACGACGTCGTCGGGCACCAGCGCGAGGCGCTGGGTGAGGCTCAGGTACATCTCTTCGGGGTCGCCGCCCGGCAGATCGGTCCGGCCGCAGCCGTCGAGGAAGAGCGTGTCGCCGGCGACGAGCCGGCCGTCGACGAGGAAGCACTGGCTCCCCGGCGTGTGACCGGGCGTGTGGATGAGTGTGATCGGGATCTCGCCGACCATCACGGTGTCACCGCTCGAGTGCGTGGTCATCGCGTCGACGCCGACGTCGGTCGCCTTCTCGACCCACTCGGCCTCGTCGGCCTGCACGTGGATCGGCACCGACTCCCGCTCGAGGATCTCACGGATGCCCTGGATGCCGTACCCACCGAGGCTGCCGCCGACGTGGTCGGGGTGGTAGTGGGTGGCGAGCGTGCCGACGAGGCGCATGCCGTCGGCCTCGAGGGTCTGCAGGATGCCGTCGACGTCGTAGGCGGGGTCGATTGCCACCGCCTCACCGGTCTCGCGGTCGCCCACCAGGTAGACGAAGTTGACCATCTGCTGGGCGACCATGTCGCCGACGCCGAGGTCGCGGCCCGAGAGCAGTTGGCGGAAGTAGAGGCGGTCCGAAGCCATCGGGGAGATGGTACGGGCTGATCCGACGGGCTCGTCCGGTCAGCCCAGCAGAGAAGCTTGGGCCTCGCCGGTCTGCACCCGCCAGAGCGCGGCGTAGAGGCCGCCCTCGGCCACGAGCTCCTCGTGGCTGCCCGACTCGGCGAGCCGTCCCCGCTCGAGCACGTGGATGCGGTCGGCGTGGCGGATCGTCGAGAGCCGGTGGGCGATCACGATGACCGTGCGCCCCTGGCCGACGGTCTCGAGCGAGCGCTGGATCGCGGCCTCGGTCTCGTTGTCGACCGCGGACGTCGCCTCGTCGAGCACCAGCACGCGCGGGTCGCGCAGGATGGCGCGCGCGATCGACAGCCGCTGGCGCTGCCCGCCCGACAGCTTCTGGCCCCGCTCGCCGACGACGGTGTCGTAGCCGTTCGGCAGCTCCATGATGAACTCGTGGGCCTCGGCCAGCCGGGCCGCCTGCTCGACCTCGGCGTCCGACGCGTCCCAGCGCCCGTACGCGAGGTTCTCGCGGACCGTGCCCTGGAACAGGAACACGTCCTGGCCGACGTAGCCCAGCGCGCCGCGCAGCGACGCGAAGCCCACCTCGTCGATGGGCCGGCCGTCGATCGTGACGTGGCCCTCGACCGGGTCGTAGAGGCGGAGGAGCAGCTTGACGACGGTCGACTTGCCGGCGCCGGTCGGCCCGACGATCGCGTGGGTCTCACCTGCGGGCACCGTGAGGTCGAGATCGGTGAGCACGGGCCGGCCGTCGCCGTAGGCGAAGGTCACGTCGTGGAAGGCGACCTCGCCGGCCACGGGCTCGGGCAGCGTGCCGGCGCCGCTGACGATGGTCGGCGGGACGGCCAGCAGATCCAGGATGCGGCGGGTCGAGGCCATCGCCCGCTGGTAGAGGTCGAGCGTCTCGCCGAGGCGGGTGAGCGGCCAGAGCAGGCGCTGGGTCATGTAGACGAGCACCGAGAACAGGCCGATCTCGAGGCTGCCGTTGAGCGCCGCGTTGCCGCCCCAGAGGAGCGTGACGGTGAAGCCCGCGAGGATGGCCAACCGGATGATCGGCACGAAGGCCGACCACAGACGGATCGCTTCGCGGTTCGACTCCCGGTAGGCCTGGCTGGCCGCCTCGACCCGGGCCTCCTCGCGGTGCTCGGCGCTGAACGCGCGGATCGTCGCGATGCCCGAGAGGTTGTTCGCGAGCAGCGCGCCGAGGTCGCCGGCGCGGGCTCGCACGTCGTCGTAGAGCGGTTCGAGCCGGCGTTGGTAGCGGATCGATCCCCACACGATGATCGGGATCGGCGCGAACGCGATGAGCCCGAGCGTCGGTGACGCGAAGAAGAACACTGCGCCGACGAACACCACGTTCACGAACGTGCGCAGCAGGTCGATCGCGCCGACGTCGAGGAAGCGCTCGAGCTGGTTGACGTCGTCGTTGAGGATCGAGAGGAGACCGCCGGTCGACTGGTCCTCGAACCACGCGAGCTCGAGGTCCTGCACGTGCCGGTACGCGTCCATGCGAGCCTCGTGCTCGACGGTCTGCGCGAGGTTCCGCCAGAGGACCTGCGCGACGTACTCGCTGCCCGACTCGCCGAGCCACACGATGACGTTGACGATCGCCAGCACGACGAGCTGCCTGAACTTGTCGTCGATGCCGAAGACCTGGCCGACGAGCGACTGGCTGCCCCGCACGACGACGTCGACCGCGGCACCGATGAGGAGCTCCGGCATGACGTCGCAGAGCTTGTTGAGGACGGTGAAGATGATCGCCCCGACCACGGTGCGGCGGTGGCTGCGGGCGTAGACCCAGAGCCGGCGGAGGGGTGCGGTGTCGTTCCTGCCCTCTGGCATCCGGGAAGGCTACGGCCGCACGACCGGCGCGCCCCCGGCCATTCGGCCCCGCTGCGCGCGGTACCAGTCGCTCCAGACCGCGCGGAACGCCTCGTCGTAGCGCTCGTAGTCGGCCCGCAGCGCGTCACCGGGCCAGGCGCGGGGGAGGAGCTCAGCCGGCAGCAGCGGATCGGCCTGGAAGTGGCGCAGCGTCGCGGCGGACAGGACGAAGCCGTCGGGCAGCGCGTCGAGGTCGCCGGTGGTGAGCCGGTCGCCGACGACCTTCAGCCGGGCCCGCAGGTCGACGGCGCGTGCGGTCCACTGCTCGAGGTCCCAGAGCTCGGCCGCGAGCGCGACCGGATCGCCCTCGGGCTGTCCGCTGAAGGCGCGGCACTGGGCGGCGACGATCGCTTCGTCGTCGGGCAGCACGCCGCTGGGCAGGTTCGCCGGGCGCGCCCACACGCCCTCGCGGAGCGGCGCGAGGCGCAGCGCGGTGGCCGCGGCGCGCAGCCGGGCTCGATCCGGCGCGTCGCGCGGCTCGGCCAGCACCACCTGCATCGTCCACGTCCCGTCCCAGCGCGCGGTCGGCCCCGAACGGGACACGTCCTGGCGGGCCTGGCGGGTGAGCATCGGTCCGGCCAGCCGGTAGCCGTCGCCGTCGGCCACGAGCTCACCCGCCGCGACCATGCGGGAGACGGCCACCCGGGTGGTGCCCTCGGCGATCCCGAAGATCGCCCCGGAGCGCACGATCATCTGCGTCGACAGGCGGGGCGGGCGCATGCCGAGCAGCGTGCTGGCCACCACCGACCGGGCCGAGAGCGGCCGGTCGGCGCTGTTACGGGTTGTCGCCATGCGTGGGTGAACTGTAACGTGCCGGCGTGGCCACGACGATGCTGCCGACTGCGGAGGTCCTGCCCGACGTCCTCCCGACCGACCGGCTGCTCGTGAGCGGCAAGGCGGTGCCCGAGCTGCGCAACGACCTGCGCCGCATCGCCGGCTTCCGCAACGCGATCACCGTGGTCGTGCTCTGGGCGCAGATCGTCGGCATCCTCGCCCTCGCGGTGTGGGTCGCGAACCCGTTCGCCTGGCTGGCCGTGCTCATCGTGTTCGGTGCGTACCACGCACGCGTTGCGATCCTCGGCCACGAAGCCGCGCACCGGCTGCTGTTCGCGAACAAGAAGGTCAACGACTTCGTCGGCAAGTGGCTGCTCTCGTACCCGGGGTTCGTCCCGTTCGACCTGTACCGGCGCTCGCACTTCGCGCACCACAAGGAGGAGTTCGGGCCGAACGAGCCCGACCTCAACCTCTACAACGGCTACCCGATCACGCGAGCGTCGCTGCGTCGCAAGCTCACCCGCGACGCCCGTGGCACCTCCGGCTGGAAGAGCTTGAAGGGCCTGCTGCGCGGGCTCAGCTCGTCGCTCGCCCGCCCGGTCGCGCTGCGCATCCTCGCTGCGCAGGCGGTGCTGGCCCTGCTGTGCACGCTCGTCGGCCGGCCCGAGCTGTACCTGCTCTGGTTCGGTTCGTGGATGACGTCGTGGCGGGTGATCAACCGCCTACGGGCGATCGCCGAGCACGGCGGCATGACCCGCTCACCCGACCGCCGCCTCACCACCCACCACGTGCGCCAGACCTGGCCGGCCCGCTTCTGGATCGTGCCGTACAACACCGGCTGGCACCTCGCCCACCACGTCGACATGGGCGTGCCGTGGCGCAACCTCCCCGCGTTCCACCGCGAGCTCGAGGCCGCGGGTTGGATCACCCCCGGCCTCGAGCACCCGAGCTACACGGCGCTGTGGCGCAAGCTCTCCCGGGGGTGACCCGCCTCGCTCACTTCGGTGCAGCGACGGTGACGACCACGTCGTCGGTGGAGAAGCGTCCGAACTGGTCCTCGACGACCAGCTGGTAGGTCACCGTCTTCGGGCCCTTCGTCCCGGCGACCTGCGTGGTGACCTTGTTCGGATCCTGGATGGTGGTGGCCGGGCCGTTGAGCTGCGTCCAGGTGACGCGCAGCCCGTTCGGGCCGTCGGGATCGGTGGCGACGCCGCTCAGGGTGAACGCCTTGCCCGACGCCACCTTCTTGCCGGGTCCGGCGTCGGCCACCGGCGGGTGGTCGGTGAGCCAGCGGACGGTCAGCCCGGGGCTGACCGCCACGGAGTCGAGCGTGAGGGTGATGGCGTT
>JAFBAD010000312.1 GCA_019247975.1 Acidimicrobiia bacterium | reverse complement strand
CAGGTCGCGCCGCTGCCACTCCTCGGCCGGCAGCTCGAGCAGCCGGATCATGTGCGCCGGGGTGAGGAACGTCGTGGTCGCCCGCTCGGTCTCGACCAGCTCGAGGAACCGCGCCGCGTCCCAGCGCTCCATCAGCACGACGGTCCCGCCCATGTACAGGGTCGAGTTGGCGTAGCCCCACGGGCCCGCGTGGTACATCGGCCCGGCCGCGAGGTGGACGTCGTCCTCGCGGTAGCCCCACATGGCGGCGAGGCCGTCCTGGGTCATCGCCATGAGCTCGGGGGCGGCGGTCGCGTTGTGCACGACGCCCTTCGGCCGGCCCGACGTGCCCGACGTGTAGAGGACGGGCCACGCGACCGGCCAGCGGTAGGCGATCGGCTCGGTTGGTGCGTCAGCGAGGGGATCGTCGTGAGCATCACTCGGGCCGAACCAGATCACCGGCACCGAACGCTCGCCGGCCACCGCCTCGACCTGCGGGCGGAGGCGCTCGTCGGACACCAGCGCAGCGGCACCGGAGTCGTCGAGGATCCACGCGACCTCGTCGGGCTTCAGGTGCCAGTTGAGCGTCACGACCGCCACGCCGACCTTGGCCGACGCCGTCATCGCCACGACGAACGGCACCGAGTTCGGCAACATCACCGCCAAGCGGCCGCCCGGCTCGACCCCCGCCGCGGTCAGCACGTGGGCCAGGCGGTTGGCCCGCCGGTCGAGCTCCGCGTAGGTGAGCCGCTCGCCGCCGGCGACCAGCGCAGGGTGGTCGGCCCGCTCGACCGTCGTCCGTGCGAAGCCGGTGCTCATCGGCGTTGAACACTAGGGGTTCGATGCTGCGAACATGACGCCCGTGTCAGGTGACAAGGTCGTCCCGCTGCGCGACGCGATCGCGGCGCACACCCGTCCCGGCGACGACGTGCACGTCATGTGCGGGCACACCCGGTGGACCGCCGCAGCGACCGAGCTCGTGCGGCAGTGGTGGGGTTGCGACCCCGGCTTCACCCTCACGATGCTGTCCCTCTCGTCGCTCGGCACGCTGTTCGTGCGAGGCGGTCTCGTGCGCCGGATCGTGACCGGCTACTCGGGCGACGTCTTCCCCAACTTCACCCCGAACCCGATCTTCTCGAAGGCGTACCTGAGCGGCGCGGTGGAGGTCGAGCACTGGTCGTTCCTCGCCTACCAGCAGCGCATGGAAGCTGCCGCTCGCGGCCTCCCGGCCGTCACCACCCGGTCGCTGGCCGGATCCTCGATGGAGGAGAACGAGGGCTACGCCACCGTGGCCTCACCGTTCGGTGACGTCGGCCTGGTGGCGGCGCGCGCGCCGGACGTCGCGCTCATCCACGGCGCGATCGCCGACCGGGCCGGCAACGTCGCCTTCCATCCGCCACTGCTCGAAGGGGTGTGGGGCGCGCTCGCCGCGACGCGCGGCGCGATCGTCACCGTCGAGCAGGTGGTGGACGACATCCGGCCTTGGGCCCACCTCGTGCGCATCCCGGGCCACCAGGTGCTGTCGGTCTCGGAGTGCCCGATGGGCGCGCACCCCGGCGGCCTGTACGGGCGGTTCACGCCGGCCGAGCCCTACGGGGAGGACGTCGAGTTCTGGGCCGAGGTGCGCGACGCGAGCCGGAGCGACGACTTCGACGGCTGGATCCGGGACAACGTGCTCGACGTCGAGGACCACCAGGGCTGGCTCGACCGGCTTGGCTCCGACCGCATCGGACGGCTGCGGGCGCGCTCGAACCCCGACTCGTGGCGCGACGACGAGCAGGCCTACCCGCCTGACCTGGCCGCGCCGGCGAACGCGTGGGAGACCGCCGCGGCGTTCGGCGCGCGGGTGCTCGCCGAGCGGATCGAGTCGCTCGGCGCCGACACCGCGCTGGCCGGTGCGGGCGTGGCCAACCTGGCCACCTGGCTCGGCGTCCGCTCGGCCCGCGCCGCCGGTTCGGACTGCGTGCTCTGCGCGGAGCTCGGCCTCTGGGGGTACGAGCCGACGCCGGCCGACCCGTTCGTCTTCAACCACCGCGCTTTCCCGTCGTCGACGATGCTCGCCGACTCGTCGGAGATCCTCGGGATGGTCATGCCCGGGCCCGGTACGACGTCGGTCGCGTGCCTCGGTGCGGCGATCGTCGATGCCGAGGGCAACATCGACTCGACCGAGATCCCGGGCAAGGCGTTCCTCGTCGGCTCCGGCGGTGGCAACGACGTCGCGTCGGTGGCCGACGACGTCGTCATCGTGACGACGCTCACCGCGCGCAGGACGGTCGAGCAGGCGCCGTACATCACCTCGCCGGGCCTCCGCGTCTCGCACCTCGTCACCGACCTCGGCACCTTCGAGAAGCGCGACGGCCGCTTCGTGCTCACCGCCGCGGTCGGCGGCGCGGACGGAGTGGATGCGGTGCGCGAGATGTGCGGTTGGGACCTCGTCGTCGCCGACGAGGTGCGCTCGATCGAGCCACCGACCGCCGATGAGGTCGAGACCCTCCGCCGCTGGGACCCGAGGGGCTTCTTCCTCAGAGCCTGATGGCGCGGCGGGTCAGGGCTGTGCGGCGTGCTTGCGAAGGGTGGTGCGGTCGATCTTGCCGGCCGCCAGGACCGGCATCTCGGGGAGGACCACCACCCGCTCGGGGGTCTTGAACTTGGCCAGGCCCCGCTCCTGGAACCACTCGCGGCAAGCCGCCAGGTCGAAGGTCCCGCCGGGCACGCACACGACGAACGCGCAGACCTTCTCGCCGAGCCGCTGGTCGGGTTGACCGACCGCCACGGCCTGGCGGACCGACGGGTGCGCCTCGAGCGCCGACTCCACCTCGGCGGCCGAGATGTTCTCGCCGCCCCGGATGATGACGTCCTTGATCCGGCCGGTGACGGTCAGCCAGCCCTCGTCGTCGATGCGGCCGACGTCGCCGGTGCGGAACCACTCGTTGCCGTCGTCGTCGACGCCGATCGCCTCGGCCGTGCGGGCCGGGTCCGTGTACCCGACGAACAGCTCGGGGGCCCGGACCCAGATCTCGTCGCTCGGCCCGAGCCGGATCTGGGCATCGCCGGTCGGCCGGCCGTCGGTCTCGCGCAGGCGGACCGGGTCATCGCCGGTGTGGCCGGTCGTGACCGTCGGTGCCTCGGTCGACCCGTACGTGCGCTTGACCACCGCGCCGAACACGTCGGTCGTGTCCGCCACGAACGCCGGCGTCACGCCCGCACCGCCGCACGAGATCAGGCGCACCGTCCGTACCCGCTCGGAGCTGAAGCCGGGCGTGTCCCGCAGGCCGACGAAGAAGGTCGGCGGGCCCATCATCATCGTGACGCCGTGCTCCTCGATGAGCGCGAGGGCGTGCTCGGGATCCCAGCGGGCCATGAGGATCGCCTTCATGCCGCCGACCCCGGGGATCGTCACCGAGTTGAGCAGCCCGGAGATGTGCGCGAGCGGCGCCGGCATGAGCACGACGTCGTCGGGCTGCAGCCCGTGCACCTGGATCATGAGCGCGGCCTTGAACGCCAAGCCGGCGTGCGTGTGCAGCGCGCCCTTCGGCTCGCCGCTCGACCCCGACGTGTGGAGGACGAGTGCGAGATCCTCGGGTTCGGCCACGCCGTCGTGCACCGGGTCGCCCTGCTCGGCCATCGACGCGATGTCGTCGGGGTCGATCACCGCGGCAGGAGCCAGCCGGGTGACGAGCGCGTCCACCTCGGCTGCGCCGGCGAGGTGGTGGATCGGCGCGGCGATGGCGCCGAGGCGCCAGCAGGCGCGGTAGAGGGCGACGATCTCCCAGCGGTTGGCCGACTGCCACGCGACGGTGCTGCCCCGCTCGACGCCGAGGGTGCGGAGCGAGCCGGCCAGACCGGCCGCAGCGGTCTCGAGCGCGTCGGCCGAGAGCGTCGCGCGGTCGTCCACCAGCACCGGCCGGGCCGCGCGGAACGCCTCGTCGAGGGTGGGTCCGCTCGTCGCCCGATCCCGGTGCAACCAGGTGGGCTGCAGCGTCACAGCTTCTGGGTGATCCAGCCGGGCGACACGCTGGCCCGGCCGCGAGCCACGTTCGTGCCGACGTAGTTGAGCTGCGCCTCGATGGTTCCGGCGCCGATGCACAGGCCGCGGATGTCGCGGTAGGTGCGCTCGAGCGGGTACTCGCGTGAGTAGCCGTAGCCGCCGTGGATCTGCATGGCCTCGTCGCACACGAACTTCGCCGCGCGGTTGGCCGCGGCCTTCGCCATAGCGGTCTCGAGCGCAGGAGGGGTGCCGCCCTCGCCGGCCAAGTGCACGGCGCGGCGCAGCTGCAGCCGCGCTCCTTCGAGCGCGATCGCCATGTCGGCCAGCTTCCACTGCAGGCCCTGCAGCGTGGCCAGGGGCTTGCCGCCGATCACGCGATCGTTCACGTAGCGGACCGCGTGCTCGAGCGCGCCCTGCGCGGCGCCGACGCACATCGACGCGTTGCCGCAGCGCTCGTGGTTCAGGTGGGCGAGCAGCGACTTGAACGCCTCGGTGTCATTCGGCTCGCCGGCGACGAGCACGTCGTCGGGGCCGATCTCGACGTCGTCGAACGCGATCTCGGCCTCGGTCGACGCGTGCACGCCCATCGAGTGGTGCACGCCGGTGAGCGAGACGCCGGGCCGGTCCATCTCGACGACGACCGCGCCGATGCCCTTCGCGCCGTCACCGCCGGGCCAGCGACACCAGACGAGGATGCCCTGCGCCACGTGGCCGAGCGTCGAGTAGTTTTTGTAGCCGTCGAGCCGGAAGCCGGCGCCGTCGGCCTTCAGCGCGGTGCGCATCTCCTGCACGGCCGAACCCGCATCGGGCTCGGTGATGCCGATCGAGATGAGCGCCTCGCCGTCGGCCACCTTGGGCAGCCAGCGCTCCTTCATGGCCTGCGGACCGAGGTGCTCGATGCCGCGCGGCGGTCCGTTGAAGGTGAGCTGCGCCCAGATCGCGCTCGACACGTCGGCCCGGGCCAGCTCCTCGAGCACGAGCGACGCCTCGATGTCGCCGTAGCCGAAGCCACCCCACTCCTCGCCGATCGTCACCCGCAGCAGGTCGGCTGCGGCGAGGGCCTTGGCCGCCTCGAGCGGCGGGTCGCCGGACTCGTCGTGGTCACGGGCACGGGGCGCGAGCTCGCGCTCGGCGACGTCCCGGGCCAGCTGGCGAAGGGCCGCCTGGTCCTCGGTCTCGGCGAAGGGATCGGTGCCGGTCGCGCCGGCCATCAGTCCTTCTTGGCGCGGACGATCATCGTGAACCGCTCGGTCACGACGGTCTCGCCGGCCTCGTCGCGCCAGTCGGTCTCGCGCACGTAGAACTCCATGGTCGCCGACGACGTGTCCTTCTCGTAGACGTCGCCGATGCGGGTGGTGCCGGTCAGCGTCTCGCCGACCTTCGGGGCGCGATGGATCTCGAAGTCCTCCTCGCCGTGGAGGATCATCCGGCCCGGCCCGCGCAGCTTGTCGAGCGGCAGACCGGCCGCGCCGCCCTCGCCCTCCGAACCCCAGAAGCTCATGCAGAACGGCCACGTGACCGGGGTGGGGGCGCCGTCACCCGCGTAGCGCTCGGGATCGTCCTTGACGGCCTTCGCGAACACGCGCACCGGGCCTTGTTCGATCACGATCGTCTGACTGCCCAGCTCCGTGCCGGCCAGTTCGGTCAAGGCCACGTCCACTCCCTATGGTTACCTGACGTCAGCGTCAGGTTACTGCGAGGGAACAGTGTCGTCAGAAGACGGAACCCGCCTGCTGGACGGACGAGTGGCGATCGTGACCGGCTCCGGTCGCGGCCTCGGGCGCGAGTTCGCGCTCGCGCTGGCGCGTGAAGGCGCCGCAGTCGTCGTCAACGACATCGGCGTGTCGCTGCAGGGCGACGACACCGCCGAGGACCCGGCCTCCGAGGTGGTCGCCGCGATCGAGGACGCGGGCGGCACCGCGGTCGCCGCGCGCGACTCGGTGGCCGAGTTCGACGGCGCCGGGCGCATCGTGCAGGCCGCCATCGACGCCTTCGGTCAGATCGACATCGTGGTGAACAACGCGGGCATCGTCCGTGACCGCACGCTCGTGAAGATGGACGAGAGCGACTTCGACGCGGTGATCGGCACCCACCTGAAGGGCACGTTCAACATCGTCCGCCACGCCGCTCCGCACATGAAGGAGCAGGGCTGGGGGCGCATCATCAACATCACGAGCTCGGCCGGCCTGCGGGGCAACTTCGGGCAGACGAACTACGCCGCGGCCAAGGCCGGGATCATGGGCATGACGTTCGTGTGGGCGCTCGAGCTCGGCAAGTACGGCATCTGCGTGAACGCCCTCGCGCCGGCGGGCGTGACCCGCATGACCGGCTCGCTGGCCGACCAGGACGAGATCCCGCCGAGCCTCGACCCGGCGCTCAACGCGCCGATCGTCGTGTTCCTCGCGTCCGACGCGGCGGCCGGGGTGAACGGTCAGGTGCTCGGGCGCACCGACTTCAGCTACACGCTCTTCCAGCACCCGAAGCAGATCGCGTGGATGCACCGCGACGGCGGGTGGGACGTCGAGGGCGTGGTGGACCAGTTCGACGCGACGCTCGGACAGCACCTCCAGACCGTCGGCATGGTGATGCCGTCCGGGCTCTCGCAGGACAGCGCTCGGAAGTAGGCGGCAGCATGAGCGAGAAGCCGTTCCGGGTGCTCCCGGCGATCGTCCCGGAGACCGAGCACTTCTGGCTGGGCGGCGCCGAGGGTGAGCTCCGCTTCCTCCGTTGCGACGACTGCGGCTGGTGGCTGCACCCGCCCGCGCCGATCTGCCCGCAGTGCCTCAGCCGCTCGTTGTCGGTGACCGCGGCGTCGGGCGACGCGGTCGTGCACACGTTCACGGTCAACTGGCAGCCGTGGTACCCGAACCTCGACCCGCCCTACGTCATCGCGATCGTCGAGCTCCCCGAGCAGGAGGGCCTGCGGCTGACCACGAACATCGTCGGGTGCGAGCCCGATGACGTGCGCATCGGCATGCCGGTGCGGGTGACCTTCGAGGACTACGACGGTGTGTGGCTCCCGTTCTTCGAGCCGGCCGAGCCGGCGAAGGCTGCGTCGTGAAGGCGGCCGAGATCGGTGAGCGCAAGGCGGTCGTGGCCGGCGTCGGCCAGTCCCAGGTCGGCCGGCGCATCTACCGGGAGGCGCTCGACCTCACGCTCGAGGCGTCGCTCGAAGCGATCGAGGACGCGGGCCTCACCCGTGAGGACATCGACGGCCTCGCCACCTATCCGGGGAACATGGGCATCCCGCCCGGTTTCTCCGGCGTCGGCATCACCGAGGTGCACGACGCGCTGCGGCTGAACCTCAACTGGTTCGCCGGCGGGCTCGAGCTGCCGGGCCAGCTCGGCGCGGTGGCCAACGCGGTTGCCGCGGTCGCAACGGGCCTCGCCAACCACGTCCTCTGCTTCCGCACGGTGTGGGAGGCGTCCGCGCAGGGCGACAAGGGCCGGGCCTCGGTGACCACGGGGGGCGGAGGAGGCGGCGGCTATCGCGCCACCGGGTTCCAGCAGTGGACGCTGCCCTACGGCGCGCCGTCCGCCGCCAACTGGATCGGGATGATGGCGCAGCGCCACTTCCACGAGTTCGGGACGACGCGCGAGCAGCTCGGCCAGATCGCCATCACCGAGCGACGCAACGCGGCGAAGAACCCGAAGGCGATCTACACCGAACCGATGTCGATGGACGACTACATGAACGTCCGCATGGTGTCGACGCCGCTCTGCCTCTACGACTGCGACGTCCCCGCCGACGGCTCGACCGCGTTCATCATCAGCCGCGCCGACCGGGCCGGCGACCTCCGCCGCCCGCCCGTGCGGATCGAGGCGCTCGGCACCGCGCTGCGGGGTCGGCCCTCGTGGGACCAGTTCGACGACCTGACGACGATGGCGTTGCGCGACGCCGCCGCGATGTTGTGGGAGCGCACCGACCTCAAGCCGGCCGACGTCGACGTCGCCGAGCTGTACGACGGGTTCAGCTTCATCACGCTGGCGTGGCTCGAGGCGCTCGGGTTCTGCAAGCACGGTGAGGGCGGTCCGTTCCTCGAGGGCGGCAGCCGCATCGCGCCCGACGGCGAGATCCCCTTGAACACCCACGGCGGCCAGCTCTCCGCCGGCCGGCTGCACGGCTTCGGCTTCTTCCACGAAGCGTGCCTGCAGCTCTGGGGCGAGGCCGGCGAGCGCCAGCTCGCGAAGCAGCCCGAGGTCGCGGTCGCCGGCGCGGGCGGCGGCCCGCTCGCCGGCGTGTTCCTCCTCACCCGGAGCCGCTGACCGCCCGACTCACACGGGTTGCAGGGGCGCGCCGAGCGCGTAGGCGCAGACGACGATGCCGGAAGGAAGGGCGGTCGTGGATGCGAGCTCGAAGGCGCGGCCGGGAGTGCCTTCGGCGAAGAGTCGCTTCCCCGTGCCCACGAGGACGGGGTTGATGGGCAGCACCAGCTCGTCGACCAGGCCGTGGCGGATCAGCTCCGACGTCAGCGTGGAGCTGCCGCAACACACCAGATCCGGGCCCGCCGACTCCTTGACCCGGCGCACGCCCTCGGCGAGGTCCGGCCCCACGGCCTCGAACGGGCCCCACTCCAGGCTCTCCGGTCGGTGGGTGACGACGAACTTGGTCGCCGCCCGGAGCCGGTCGCCGAAGGGGTCGCCGGCCGGCATGCCCGGCCAGAAGGTGGACCACATGTCGTACGTGCGCCGTCCGATCAGCGCGTCGTAGCGCTCGCCGTAGGCCTCGAGCATGAAGTCGCGTCCCTCCGGGCTCCGATACGGCGCCCCCCAGTCCGCGTACGGGAACCCGTCCTCCGGCGAGCTCTGGATCACGCCGTCCAGCGACATGTGGTTGATGACCTTGAGCTTCCGCACTGCGTCTCCGTTCGGCATCGTCGATCGCCGGTGCTGACGGCGCCGAGCCGGCTAACTCATCGCGTCGGTGAAGCGCTCGTGGTTCGTCGCCAGCCACGACTGGATGCGGTCCCAGCGTGGCCAGCCGTCGTGGCGGGCCAGCGACTCGACGAAGAGCTGCTCACCCGCGGCCACCCGGTTGGCGACGAACGTGCGGCACACCCCGACCGCTTCCTCCATCACGTCCATGAACCCGGGTCGGTCGTCGAGGCCGTAGGCGTCGGCGAGCAGGCGGAGGCGGCTGAAGCGGTCGAGGCCGTCACCGGTGTCGTCGGGCCGCATCGGCACCCAGTACCAAGCGGTCATCGCGAGGTCCCACGCCGGTCGGCCGGGCGCGGCGAAGTCCCAGTCGATGATCGCCCGCGCCGTGCCATCGGCGAACACCACGTTCTCGTGGCACACGTCGTTGTGGCAGAGGAGCGGTCCGCCCTGCGGGTCGGCCAGCTCGCTCGACCACGGCGCACCTCCGTCGAGGGTCACCTGCCCGGCGGCGGCGTGGAAGTCGCGGAGCAGCGCGCCGACCGAGACGAGGACCGGTTCCGCGAAGGCCCACGCGGGCTCCGGGAACAGCGGGACGTCGCCCGGCATGAACTCGAGCTGCTCACGGCCGTCGACCACGGGGCCGCGCGGCACGGGTGCGCCGGTGAAGCCGGCGGCCCGCAGCTCCACGAGGAACGGGTGCAGTGCAGCAACGCTCGGCGGCGCCGGGCGGATGACCGTGTCGCCCCGGCGGAACACCGCTCCGGGGTTCGCCATGCCGCCGACCAGCGGCTCGTCATCGTCCACGGCGCCGGCGGGGACTACCAGCCCTTGAACTCGGGGGAGCGGCGCTCGCGGAAGGCATCGAGGCCCTCGGCCATGTCGGCGGTCGCGCTGATGAGCTCCTGGAAGTCGGCCTCGTCGCTGAAGCTCTGCTCCCGGCTGGACTCGAGGCTGCGGTTGGCGAGCTTCTTGGTGAGCGAGACGGCTCGCGTGGGCAGGGTGAGGAACTTGGCCGCGAACGTGTCGGCCGTCGCGTCCAGCTCGGACGCCGGCACGACGCGGTTCACGAGGCCGATGCGGTCGGCTTCGACGGCAGAGCAGTCCTCGCCGAGGAGCAGCAGCTCCTTCGCCCGGTGGAGGCCCACGAGGCGCGGGAGGATGTAGGCGCCACCGGCGTCGGGCATGATCCCGCGCCGCACGAACACCTCGATGAACTTCGCGGTGTCGGCCATCACGACGATGTCGCACGCGAGCGCGAGCTGCATCCCGCCACCCGCGGCCGTGCCGTTGACGGCGCAGATCACCGGCCGCTCGCAGTCGAGGATCGACCCGACGAGCCGTTGCCAGCCGGTGCGGATCAAGCGGGCGACGTCGCCCGGGCCACGCTCGGGCGCGCCTTCGGGCTTCGGTGGGCTCGGGCGCTGCGCGCTGCCGAGCGCGGCGCCGGTGCAGAAGTGGCGGTCGCCGCTCCCGCGCAGGACGACCGCCCGGACCCGCAGGTCCTCCGAGATCTCGAAGAAGCGGTCTGCGAGCCGGTCGCGCATCGCCGGGGTCAGCGCGTTGCCCTGCTCGGGGGCGTTGATCGTGAGCCGGGCGATGCCGCCGTCGACCTCGTAGCGGATCTGTTCGTCGACGTCCGGCGGGTCGGCGGTCGGTTCGGCGGCAGCCATCGGGCGAGAATAGTGTCGGACCTCCGACCTGACGCCCGTGTCAGGTTCGACGCCGACCCGGGAGAGCGACGTGGGCAGGTTCGACGGCAAGGTGGCGCTCGTGACCGGCGCAGGTCGCGGGATCGGCCGGGCCGAGGCGCTGCTCCTCGCCGGTGAAGGGGCGCAGGTCGTCGTGAACGACGTGGGCGGTGCTGCGGACGGGTCGGGTTCCGACGCCGGCCCCGCCCAGCAGGTGGTCGACGAGATCACCGCGTCCGGCGGCGACGCGGCGGCCAACACCGATGACATCTCCACCTGGGCCGGAGCCGAGGCGCTCGTGAACCAGGCGTGGGACGGCTTCGGCCGGCTCGACGTCGTGATCAACAACGCCGGCATCCTGCGCGACCGGATGAGCTTCAGCATGACCGAGCAGGAGTGGGACTCGGTCATCAACGTCCACCTCAAAGGCCACTTCGCGGTCGCCCACCACGCCGCGGCGCGCTGGCGGGCGAAGGTGAAGGAGACCGGCGACCCGGCCGGTGCCGCGATCGTGAACACCGCGAGCGAGTCCGGCTTGTACGGCAACGCCGGTCAGTCGAACTACGCCGCCGCGAAGGCCGGCATCGCCTCGATGACGCTGGTCATGGCCCGCGAGCTCGAGCGGCTCGGCATCCGGGTGAACGCGATCGCGCCGGTGGCCCGCACCCGCCTGACCGAAGGCCTGGGCGGGGGCGGGCTGCAACCCGACGAGTCGGGGTTCGACCGGTTCGCGCCGGAGAACGTCGCCGCGGTCGCCTGCTGGTTGGCCTCGGACGAGGCGAACGGCATCTCCGGTCAGGTCG
>JAFBAD010000298.1 GCA_019247975.1 Acidimicrobiia bacterium | reverse complement strand
TCTCGACGCTCACCGAGAGCTCACCGGAGCGCGTCGTCATCACCTGGCCCTGCACACCGACCCAGTCGCCGAGGCCGAGCGCGCCGTAGCCGTCGTAGTCGTCGGTGACCTTGGCCCGCGCGAACAGCTGGATCTGGCCGGTGCTGTCCTGCAGCGTGTCGAAGATCGTGCGGCCCTGGTCGCGCCGGCGCATGATGCGGCCGGCGACGGTCACGACGTCACCCGTCTCGGTCCCGGGCTCGAGGCCGGCGTAGCGCTCGGCGAGGTCGCCGGCGTGCGCGTCGGGTTCGTAGCGATACGGGATGCGGGCCACGTCAGCTCCCCGCGTTCCGCTCGAAGATGAGCCGGAGGCCGTGGAGGGTGAGCCACGGTTCGAGGTGGCCGATCGACGCGGTGTACGGCGAGATGACCGACGCGAGGCCGCCTGTCGCGACGACCGCGCACGGGCCGACCTCGTCGATCATGCGGGCGCAGATGCCGTCGACCTGTCCGGCGAAGCCGTAGACCGCGCCGGACTGGAGCGCGTCGACCGTGTTCCGGCCGATCACGTTGCGCGGCTCGGACAGCTCCACCCGGCGGAGCGCGTCGGCCCGCTGGTACAGCGCGTCGAGGCTGATGTCGACGCCCGGTGCGATCGCGCAGCCGAGCAGCTCGCCGTTCGCCGAGATCGCGTCGTAGGTCGTCGCGGTGCCGAAGTCGATGACGATGACCGGCCCGCCGTACACGTCGATCGCGCCGACTGCGTTGGCGATGCGGTCGGCCCCGACCTCGCGCGGGTTGTCGGTGAGCACGGGCATCCCGGTCTTCACGCCCGGTTCGATCACGACCGGCCGGAACCCGAAGTACCGCTCGGTCATGTCCCGGAACGCCGCGGTTGCCCGGGGGACCACCGACGAGATGGCGATCCCGTCGATGTCGTCGTCGAAGGAGAACCCGTGGAAGCCGAGGAACTCCTGCACCATCAGCGCGTGCTCGTCGGAGGTGCGCTCGGCGTTGGTGGCGATCCGCCAGTGGTCGAGCAGCCCCTCCTCGCAGCGGGACGTCTTCGGGGTCGGCTCGTCCGGGTCGTCGCCGAACAACCCGATCACGGTCTGGGTGTTGCCGATGTCGATGGTCAGCAGCACAGGCGGGACACGGTAGGCGCCACCGTCGAAATTGGCGCGGTTGGAAGCGGCATGCGCTCCCAACCCGGCCAATTCCGGTTGGTCGGGTCAGCCGACCTCGATGTCCAGGCCGATGTCGAGGACGGGTGCCGAGTTGGTGATGGCGCCTGAGGAGACGAGGTCCGCACCGAGGTCCGCGAAGCGGCGGACCGTCTCCAGCGTGATGCCCCCGGACAGCTCGATGAGCGGCCGCGCGCGACGGACCGCGGCGGCGTGCTCGTCGGCCAGCTTCACGCAGCGGCGGGCGTCCTCGGGCTCCATGTTGTCGAGCAGCAGCGCGTCGGCACCCGCCTCGAGCGCCTCCTGCACCTTCTCGACGGTGTCGCACTCGATGTGGACGAGCTTGCCCGGGTGGGCAGCACGCGCCCGCGCCACCCCGTCGGCGACGCCGAGGACCGTCAGGTGGTTGTCCTTGAGCATCACCCACTCGGAGAGGTTCCCGCGGTGGTTCACCGCGCCACCGGCCCGCACGGCCGCCTTCTCCAGGGCGCGCAGGCCGGGCGTGGTCTTGCGGGTGTCCCAGACCGTGATCGTCGGGCCGGCCGCTTCGACGAAGCGCTGCGCGAGCGTGGCGATCCCCGACAGGTGGCAGAGGAAGTTGAGGGCGGTGCGCTCCCCGGTCAGGACCGGGGCGAGCGGACCCTCCACCGTGCCGAGGACGTCGCCGGCCCGCACGTGGTCGCCGTCGCCGGCGGACCAGCGGCAGGTGATCGCCGGGTCGAGCTGCGCGAACGCCTCGGTGGCGCAGTCGGTGCCGGCGAGCACGCCGTCGCCCCGGGTGACGAAGCGGGCGTCGGCAACCGCTTCGGGAGGGAGCAACGCCGAGGAGATGTCGCCGAGGGGGACGAGGTCCTCCTCGAGCGCGCGGGTCACCGCGGCGCGCACCGCGGTGATCGGAGGCGAGAAGCGGCCCATCGTCACCGACCGGACGGCACCGGCTCGGGTGCCTGCGGGCTCGGGGCGAACATCGTGTCGGAGGCGAGCAGCGCGGCGACCGCCAGCGTGCGCAGCGGCTCGGCGACGCCCGGGGCCACCTCGACGACGTGCGTGCCGGCGTCGGGGTGCTGCAACGCGGCGAGCACCTCCCATGTGCGGGCGGTGCGGGCCACGGGCTGGCCGTTGGGGCCGTTCACACGGGCACCGCTGCCGTCGTGGCGGTCCGCCTCGATCACGCCGAGGACCTGGTGGGCCGCCTCGAGCGTGAGCAGCAGGCGGGTGATCGCCATGCGGGGCACGATCTCACCGATCTCCGCGCCGCTCGGGCCGGTCACCGTCACCCGGGGCTTCAGCCGCCAGGCCGGGCGATCGAGGCGCACGAGGCGCACGCCGTGCGGATCGAGCACGTCGACGCGCGTGACGTCGCGCCGGTCGCTGCTCGTGAGCATGCGGAGCAGCTTCGCGAAGAGCGGCTCCCGGGCGGTGCGGACGGTGCCGAGCCGCGTGCCCCGCTGGTCGAACACCGCGCAGTCGAGACCGGCACGCGACGCCGTCCCCCGGACCGGCTCCTCGACGAGCAGCACCGGGGAGTCGAGCAGGCCGTGCGACGCGGCACCGACGTCGGGGACGATCCGGGCCGCCTCACGACCCATCGAGGGCGGGCCGCCGCGCTCGAGGTCCGGCGGTCGGGAGCGGGGGCCGTCGGCCACCGGGACCGTGTCGATGCCCGACACGCCGCGGTCGGCCACGTGCTCCGTCCACACCTGTCCGTCGTGGAAGCGGAGCTCGTGCCGGCGGAACGGATCCGGGTGCCACGAAGCGGTCACACGAGCACGATCCTGCGTCGGAGGTCGTCCTCGGTGTCGGGGAAGTCGGCGCGCGTGTGCGCTCCGCGGCTCTCCTCCCGGCGGGTGGCCGCAGTCGTGATCGCGCGGGCGACCTCGGCCAGGCTGCGCAGCTCCGCGTGGGCCGGCGTGTCACCACCGGCGACCGCCAGCGCATCGACCGCAGCGGCGTCGGCCGCGGCGAGGGATGCCGCGTCGCGGGTCACGCCGGCACCGATCGTCATCGCCTGCTGCAGCACCGCACGGACCTTGGCCGGGTCATCGGTCGCCTCGGTCGGCGCCGGCGACTCGGGGCGGGCGGTGAGGAGGCCGCCGATCGCGCCGGAGTCCGCCGAGCCGATGACGGCGCGCATCGCACCGGTGGAGGACGCGCCGACGACGCCCCGCTCGATCGCCTCCACCGCGCGCGGCCCGAAGACCATGCCCTCGAGGAGCGAGTTGGACGCGAGCCGGTTCGCGCCGTGCACGCCGGTGTCGGCCGCCTCGCCCGCCACCCAGAGCCCGTCGAGCGACGACGCGCCCTCGAGGTCCGTGACGATCCCGCCGCACGTGTAGTGGGCCGCAGGGGCCACCGGAAGCCAGTCGCGGGTGGGGTCCAGACCGGCGGCCCGCAGCGCGGCGGCGATGGTCGGGAAGCGCTGGTCGAAGTCCTCGAGCCCGGTCGCGTCGAGCCACACGTGGTCGACGTGCTGCTCGAGCATCACGGCCGCCTCGGCGCGCGACACGACGTCGCGCGGCTGCAGCTCGTCACAGAACCGCTCGCCGTTCGAGTCGCGCAGCAGCGCGCCGTGCCCGCGCAGCGCCTCGGACAGCAGCGGCCGCGGCATCGACTCGTGGTGCAGCGCGGTCGGGTGGAACTGGATGAACTCGATGTCGGCCACCGCGACCCCGGCCCGCAGCGCCATGGCGATGCCGTCGCCGGTGGCTTCGACCGGGTTCGTCGTGACCGCGAACACCTGCCCGGCCCCGCCCGTCGTGATCAACACGTTCGCCGCCCGCACCTCGGTGCGCCGGCCGTCGGCGTCGAGCGCGACCACGCCGTGGCACCGGCCGCCCTCGACGATCAGGTCGAGCGCGAAGTGGTGCTCGTAGACCGCGGCCGCCGAGCGCTCGACTGCCGCGACCAGCGCCCGCTCCACCTCGGCGCCCGTCGCCGCGCCTCCGGCGTGCACGACGCGGGCGAGGCTGTGGCCGCCCTCGCGCGCGAGCTCCAGCCGTCCCTCGGCGTCGCGGTCGAAGATGGCGCCGAGCGTGATCAGGTCGTGCACGCGCGCCGGACCCTCGTCGACCAGCACGCGCACGGCGTCGGCGTCGCACAGGCCGGCGCCGGCGGCCAGCGTGTCGGCGAGGTGGAGGTCGGTGGAGTCCGGGTCGCTGGTGAGCACCGCGGCCACGCCGCCCTGCGCCCACCGCGTCGTCGACTGGGGCAGCGTCCCCTTGGTCAGCACGCCCACGTCCATGCGGTGCGTCTCCGCGGCGCGGACCGCCGCCGACAGACCTGCCACCCCCGACCCCAGCACGAGCAGGTCGAGTCCGCTCATCGGTGAGTGGTCTAGCGCATCAACTTCCGGAAGCGACCTCGACACCCACGTTGTCGATCAACCGCGCCCGACCGAAGCGAGCGGCCACCAGCAGGCGCAGCTCGCCGGCGAGCGGATCCACCGGCGTGAGCGTGGCCGCATCGACGACCTCGGCGTAGTCGAGCGCCGCGTGGGGCTCCGCCCCGACCAGGTCCGCCATCAGGCGATGGATCGCCGCCGGGTCGCGCTCGCCCCGCTCGATGGCGGCGATACCGGCCTCGAGGGCCCGGTGCAGCACCGGCGCAGCAGCCCGCTCGGGCTCGGTGAGGTACACGTTGCGGCTCGATCGCGCGAGCCCGTCGGGCTCGCGCACGATCGGACACGCCACCACCGTCACCGGGAAGTTCAGGTCCTGTGCCATGCGGCGGATCACCGCGACCTGCTGCCAGTCCTTCTCGCCGAAGTACGCGTGGCAGGGGCCCGCCAGGTTGAACAGCTTCGCGACGACCGTCGCGACACCGGCGAAGTGGGTCGGTCGGGACGCGCCCTCCAGGCGGGCGCTGACCTCAGCCACGGTGACCGTCGTGAGGATGGGCCGGGGGTACATCTCCTCGACGCTCGGCGCGATCACCAGCGTGCCCCCGCAGCGCTCGATGAGCTGCTGGTCCGCTGCGAGGTCGCGTGGGTAGGCGTCGAGGTCCTCGGTCGGCCCGAACTGCAGCGGGTTCACGAAGACGGTGACCGCGACGAACGGGTGCTCGGCCGCGGCCCGCTCGATGAGCGACGCGTGTCCCTCGTGGAGGTAGCCCATCGTCGGGACGAGGCCGACGGTCGCGCCATCGGCGCGCGCCCGGTCGAGCCGGTCGCGAGCCGCCGCGATGGTCGTGACCGTTTCCATCAGGACGCCACCAGCCGTCGGGCCAGCGCCGCCATCGCGTCGTACGCGTCGCGCTCGCTCGGATCGAGCGCGGCGCGGTGACGGTCGAGCGTCTCGTCGTCGCTGCGCGCGGCAGGACCGGTGATGGCGGCAGCCGGGCCGAGCGCCGCGACGTCGTCGAGCGAACCGCGTGCGAGCTCGAGGTACGCCTCGAGCGGGACCCCGGCCATCGCAGCCACCCGCTCGACCTGGCCCATCAGGGCGACCAGGTGGTTGGCGGCGATGCACGCAGCCGCGTGGTACAGCACGCGGTCGCGGACCTCGAAGGCGCGGCCGCCGAGCGCGTCGACCACACGGGCGGCGAGCGGGTCGCCGGCGATCGCGAACCAGCCTCCGGCGGCGAGCCGGCGGGCGCCGACGTCCGCATCCGGCAACGCCATCAGCGGGTGCACCGACGCGGTCCGCTCGTGGCCGCCCAAGACCTCGAGGCCGAGTGAACCGGACAGGTGGGCGACGACGGTCGACGGCACCGGCGCCACCGCATCTGAGACCGCGCCGACCGAGCGGTCGGGTGTGGCGATCACGAGCAGGTCGACGCCTGCCGCGGCCCCGGCGACGTCGCCGTCCCGGCCGACCAGCGGCTGCACGTCCCATCCGTCGACCCGGCCGAGGGCACGGGCCAGCGACGAACCGGCCCGCCCCGGACCCACGATCCGCACCGACGTCATCGCCGCGCAACGTAGCGGTCCGCCAGCCCCCCACTCTGAAGGTCATACCGGTCGGATCCCGACCGGTATGACCTTCGCTCTCCGGGCCGCGGTCGCTCGGCCGGAACGCGGCGCGAGAGTGGACGCGCATGGAGTCACTGCTCCACGGTGTGGCCCAGGTCGCCCGCTCGAACCACGACTGGGTCACCTGGAACCTCACGCTCGCCTTCATCCCCGCCCTGCTCGCCATCGTGCTGTTCGGCTCGCCGGGCCGGCGCGGCGCGGGGTGGTGGTGCGGGGTGGCGGCGTTCGTGCTGTTCCTGCCCAACGCGCCGTACGTCGTCACCGACCTCGTCCACCTGCGCGGCGACGTGCTGGCGGCGCCGTCCGACGGGGTCGTGGTGGCCGGCGTCCTCCCGATGTACGCGGCGTACATCCTTGCCGGCTTCGTCGCCTACGTCGTCTCGCTCGAGCTGGCCCACACGGAGCTCCGCCGCCGCGCGCCGACCCTCGGCGGACCGTGGTTCGAGCCGGCTGCGCACCTCGTGTGCTCGGTCGGGATCGTCCTCGGCCGCATCGCCCGGCTCAACAGCTGGGACGTGGCGACCTCACCCACCAGCGCGCTCGAGCGCGCCGTGCTCACCCTCTCCTGGCGAGGGGCGCCGTTCGCCGTCGTCGTCGTGTTCGTCGCGGTGGCCCTCACCCACGCGGTGGTGAAGGTCGTGACCCAGGCGGTCCTGCGGAGGACCTGGTCGCTGCAGCCCTAGAGCGGCCCGACGTGGTGGACCTGGCCCTCGGCGTGGTCGAGCGCGTCCGTGTCGACGAGGTCCGGTGCGAGCTCGGCCAGCGGCGCGAGGACGAAGCGCCGCTCCCACATCCGCGGGTGGGGGATCTGTAGGTCGGGCGAGTCGAGCTGCACGCCGTCCATCCAGAGCACGTCGACGTCGAGCGTGCGCGGCCCCCAGCGGACGGTGCGCACCCGGTCCGCGGCGCCTTCGAGTCGGTGGCACAGCCCGAGCAGCTCGCGTGGCGTCATGTCCGTCTCGATCTCGACCACGAGGTTCAGGTACATGCCCTGGTCGGGCCCGCCTACCGGCTCGGTCTCGTAGACGTCGGACACCGCCCGGACCGCAGGGCCGAGCGTCGCCACCGCGTCGCGCAGGAAGCGCTCCCGATCACCGACGTTGGAACCGAGACCGAGGAAGCCCCGGGTCACCCGTCCCCCGCTCGGCGCCTGGTGATCCGCACGCCCGACGTGGCGAGCTGCTGCGGCACCGGCGGCCGCAGCTTGCGCACGGCCACCGTCACCTCGTCGACGCGGTCGTGCGCGAGCACCGCGTCGGCGATGCGCTGCGCGAGCCGCTCGAGGAGCTGCGGCTGCTCGCTGGTGACGACCCGCTCGACGTCGGCGCACACCTGCCCGTAGTCGATGGTCGCGGTCAGGTCGTCGCCGGCGGCCGCGTCGCGCAGGTCGGCGACGACGTCGAGGTCGACCTCGAGGGGCTGGGCCCGCTCCCGCTCCTCGGCGAGCACTCCACAGATGCCCACGACCCGCAGGCCGCGCAGCTCGATCCGGTCGGGCACCTCAGCTGGTGGTCGGGCCGGGCGGGAGCTCCAGGGCGATGCCGACCAGCTCACGACCGATCGGGCCGATCTGGCGGTGCACGAGCCGCTCCACCAGCGACGTCGCCTCCGGTCCGTCGGGCACCATGCCGGTCCACACGAGGTACCCGGCGACGATGCCCGAGATCCGGTCGCCCAGCTCCTCTCCGTGCAGCAGGACCTTCTCCCCGTCGCCGATGAGCTGGCGCAGCTCGGTGAACAGGTCACGCAGGAAGGGGGCCGGTTCGTCGTGGACGCCGAAGGGACGGTGGCGCCAGGTGACGTCGAGCTCCGTGTAGTTGTGCAGGTTGTGGGGCGCCGGGATGATCGACACGACGCACGTGAAGCCCTGCTCGCGGATCCAGATGATCTCTTCCTGGCGGCGCACCCGGCGGTGGTTCGCGCCGTAGCCGCCGGGGCGCTCGCACACCGCGAACTTGCCCTTCATCACCCACGCGAAGTTCCGCGGCTGGATGCCCTGCGCCCACTTCCCCTTGAGTCCCATCAGGCGGCCACCACCTTGGCGGCGTGCACCGTCGGTCGGACGTCGTGGACCCGCACCATGCGCACGCCCTGCGCCATCGCCCACGTGGCGGTGGCCAGCGAGCCCTCGAGCCGGTCGTCGGTCGGGACCGTCTCGGCAGCTCCGTCCGACTCGGCGAGCAACCGGCCGAGGAACCACTTGCGGCTCGCACCGACGACGACCGGCCAGCCGGTGGCGACCAGCGCGACGATGTGCGCGAGCAGATCGAGGTTGTGGCCGAGGTCCTTGCCGAAGCCGATGCCCGGGTCGATCCAGATCTCCTCGACGCCCGCGTCCCGAGCGCGCTCGGCCCGCTCGACCAGGTGGTCGCGCACCTCGGCGACCACGGCGTCGTAGTGCGGATCGTCCTGCATCGTCCGCGGGTCACCCTGCATGTGCATCGCGATCCAGCCCACCCGGTGTGCGGCGGCCACCTCGTGCAGCGACGCCGTGATGTCGTTGACGAGCGTCGCGCCGGCCTCGATGGCAGCCTCCGCCACCTCGGCGTGGCGGGTGTCGACCGACACGCGCACATGGGAAGAAAGCGCGCGGATCACCGGAACCACCCGGGCCTGCTCCTCGGCCGGATTCACGGGCTCGGCGCCCGGCCGGCTCGACTCGCCGCCCACGTCGATCACGTCGGCGCCGTCGGCCACCAGGGCCAGGCCGTGGGCGATCGCATCGGCGGGATCCAGGAAGCGACCGCCATCGGAGAACGAGTCGGGGGTGACGTTGAGGACCCCCATGACCAGCGGCGACACGTGCGTGATCGTAGTGAGCGCGTCCGCGTGATCAGACGGCTACGTTCCGTGGCGGCGGCGCCGCCGGGGGCTCAGCGGCCCTGGACGAAGCGCATCGCCTCTTCGCGGGTGGCGACGCTGGTGCGGAACAGGCCTCGCACGGCGCTCGTGACCGTCGTCGTGCCGGGCCGGCGGACCCCCCGCATCGACATGCAGAGGTGCTCGGCCTCGACCACCACCATCACGCCCCGGGGCTCGAGCCTGGTCTGCAGGGCGTCGGCGACCTGCGAGGTCAGCCGCTCCTGCACCTGCGGGCGGCGGGCGTAGCCGTCGACCAGCCGGGCGAACTTGGACAGGCCGATGACCTTGCCGTCGTCGTTGGGGATGTAGGCGAGGTGGGCCTTGCCGACCCACGGCAGCATGTGGTGCTCGCAGGCCGAGTACATCGGGATGTCCCGCACCATGACCATCTCGTCGTGCTCGGCCTCGAAGAGGACCTGCAGGTGCTCGGTGGGGTCCTCGTGCAGCCCCGAGAAGATCTCCGCGTACATGCGGGCGACCCGGGCCGGCGTGTCGAGCAGGCCGTTGCGGTCGGGGTCCTCGCCGATGGCGAGGAGGATCTCGCGGACGGCCTTCTCGATCCGCGGTTGGTCGATCGCATCTGCGCCCGGGAAGTCGGTCACGTGCCTGCCTCCTGTGGTGCGGCCGAGTCGAGGTCGCCGAAGATGGCGAGCAGTTGCGCCTCCTCGACCGTCTCGTGCTCGACGAGCGCGTCGGCCAGGCGGTCGAGCGCGCCGCGGTGCAACGTCAGCAGCTCGCGCGCCTCGTCGTGCGCGGCGTCGAGCAAGCGGCTCACCTCGGCGTCGATCTGCGCAGCGACGACGTCGGAGTAGTTGGCCTCGTGGCCGACCTCCTTGCCGAGGAACACCTCGCGCTGGCCGTCCCCGAGGCGCTGGGGGCCGAGGACGTCGCTCATGCCGTACTCGGTGACCATCGCCCGCGCGATCGCCGTGGCGCGCTCGATGTCGTCGGCCGCGCCGGTCGTCGGATCGCCGAAGATCATCTCCTCCGCGGTGCGCCCACCGAGGAGCATCGCCAGCTGGTCCTGCAGCTCCGCGCGACTGCGCGTGTAGCGGTCCTCGACCGGCAGCGACAACGTCCACCCGAGCGCGCGGCCGCGGGCGACGATCGACACCTTGTGGATCGGATCGGTGTTCGGCAGCGCGTGGCCGACGAGTGCGTGCCCGGCCTCGTGGTACGCGGTGATGCGCTTCTCGCGCTCGGACATCACCCGCGTGCGGCGCTCGGGTCCGGCGATCACGCGGTCGATCGCCGCTTCGACCTCGGCCATGCCGATGACGTCGCGGTCGCGCCGTGCGGTCAGCAGCGCGGACTCGTTCATCAGGTTGGCGAGGTCGGCGCCGGTGAAGCCTGGCGTGCGCCGGGCGACCACGTCGAGCGACACGTCCGCGCCGAACGGCTTGCCCTTGCTGTGCACGTCGAGGATCGCGCGCCGGCCGACGAGGTCGGGCTGGTCGACGACGATCTGGCGGTCGAAGCGTCCCGGCCGCAGCAGCGCGGGGTCGAGGATGTCCGGCCGGTTGGTCGCAGCGATGAGGATCACGCCGGAGCGGACGTCGAAGCCGTCCATCTCCACGAGCAGTTGGTTGAGCGTCTGCTCGCGCTCGTCGTGGCCGCCGCCGAGACCTGCGCCACGGTGGCGACCGACTGCGTCGATCTCGTCGACGAAGACGATCGCCGGCGCGGCCGTCTTCGCCTGCTCGAACAGGTCACGGACGCGGCTGGCGCCGACGCCGACGAACATCTCGACGAAGTCCGAGCCCGAGATCGAGAAGAACGGCACGCCGGCCTCGCCCGCGACGGCCCGGGCGAGGAGCGTCTTGCCGGTACCCGGCGGTCCGTAGAGCAGCACGCCCTTCGGGATCTTCGCCCCGATGGCCTGGAACTTGGCCGGGTTCTGCAGGAACTCCTTGATCTCCTGCAGCTCCTCGACCGCCTCGTCGGCACCGGCCACGTCGGCGAAGGACACCGCCGGCTCGTCACGGTTGGCCCGGCGGGCCTTCGACTTCGTGAACTGCATCAGGCGGCCGCCGCCACCCTGCATGGAGGAGATGAAGTACAGGAACGCGCCGACGAGCACGACCATCGGCAGGAGGCTGAGCAGCACCGACAGCCACAGCGCCTGGTGCTGCTGCGAGGTCTCGATCTCGACGTCGCCGCGCCGCAGCGCCGTCGTCAGGTCGTCGCTGTACTGGTCGGGGAAGGCGGTCCGGTAGTGGGTGCCGTCCTTCAGCTCACCGGTGACGACGTGATCGCGGTCCTTGATCTTCGCCGTGGCCACCCCGTGCGCCGACACCTTGTCGAGGTAGGTCGACAGCGCGATCTTCTTCGGCGGGTCCGACGCCAGCACCCGCTGCGCGACGAAGACCCCGACGAGCAGCAGGGCGAGCAGCACCCAGAGCGCCCGGCGTCGTCCCTTCACGGCCGCGCCCTCAGTCTCCGACGTACGTGCAGACGTACGGGAGGTTGCGGTAGCGCTCGGCGACGTCGAGGCCGTAGCCGATCACGAAGTCAGGCGGGATCTTGAACCCGACGTAGGAGAGATCGAGGTTCTGCTTCTGCAGGCCCTCGCGCAGCAGCAGCGCGCACACCGCGACGCTCGCCGGGTTCCGGGCCTCGAGGTTCTTCCGCAGGTACTGCAGGGTGAGGCCGCTGTCGATGATGTCCTCGACGATGATCACGTGCCGGTCCGACAGGTCGATGTCGAGGTCCTTCACGATCCGCACGACTCCGCTCGACTTCGTCGCGCTGCCATAGGACGAGACCGCCATGAAATCGAACTCCACCGGCAGACCTATCGACCGGCTGAGGTCGGCCATGAACACGAACGCGCCCTTCAGCACGGCGACCAGCAGGGGCGTGCGCCCCGCGTAGTCCGCGGTGATCTGCGCGCCGAGCTCGGCCACCCGGGTCTGGATCTGCTCGGCGCTGACGACGATCGGCCCGAGGTTCGGATCGGATGCGGGCTCGGGTGCGCTCATGCCTCGTCCATCATCACGCCGGCAACCATCACCCCGGCAACGTAGCGGGAGGTTCCAGGCGCAGCCTCCCCGCGGTGCGGGCGACTCGCAGGCCGAGGCCGACGTCGGTGGCGACCGCCCGTCCGTCCGCCACGTCGAGCACCCGTTGGACCGCAGCCGCGTCGGGTGGCCGACCGTCGAGCGCGGTGCGCAGCCACGCGCGGATCGCGGCGCGGGCGACCGGTACCGGCTGGGCTCGCAGCGCGGCAGCGTCGGTCGGGTCGACGCGCGCGCCGAGGGATGCGACGAGGTCGGCGTCGGCCGCGAGCAGGTCGGCCTGCCGGGCGAGCACCGCCACGACGTCGCGCGCCGCGATGTCGTCCATCAGCGGCAGGAGCTCGTGGCGGACCCGGTTGCGGCGGAAGCGCGGGTCGGTGTTGGTCGGGTCCCGGACCGGCTCGAGGCCGTTGGCCGCGCACAGCGCCTCGGTCTCGGCCCGGCGCAACCCGAGCAGCGGTCGGCGGCCGTCGCGCCGCATGCCGCACAGCCCGTCGAGACCAGCACCGCGCAGCAGGTTGAGCAGGACCGTCTCGGCCTGGTCGTCCGCCGTGTGGCCGGTGAGCACGTCGTCGGGCAGCAGCGCGTAGCGCGCCGCCCGGGCCCGCTCCTCGAGGTTCGGGCCCGGCTCGACCTGCGCGGTCACCGTCCGGAAGGTTGCGCCCAACCGCTCGGCCGCACCCGCCACCGCCGTGGCCTCGGCGGCGGAGCCGGGACGGAGTCCGTGGTCGACGTGCACCGCGGTCGCCTCGAGCCCTGCGGCGCGTGCCAGGATCAGCAGCGCGAGCGAGTCGGCGCCGCCGGAGACCGCGCAGGTGACCGGGCCGCTCCCGGGGAAGTAGCAGCGGGCCAGCAGCTCGGTGGCGAGGCCCACGGGGACGGGCGCTACGCGGCTGCGCCGACCCGTGCGATCCACGAGCCCGGGTTGCGGATCTCGCCGATGGTCGGCAGGTTCTCGGGCCGCACCCAGGCCTGGTCGAGCAGCTCGGGGCCGCCGGCCCCCTCCACCTGCTCGATGAACCTCTCGCCCTGCTCGTACTGCTTGAGCTTGGCCTCGAGGCCGATCAGCTTCTGCACGAACTTGATGGCCACGTTGCCCTGCTGGCGCCGCTGGCGCAGCACCTGTCCGAAGCGGGCCGCGTTCGGGATGCGGTCGGCGCCGGCCCGGTCCATCGTCACGTCGCCGTGGCCTTCGAGGAGGCTCATCAGGCCGCTGACCTGCTCGAGCACCACCCGCTGCTCGGGCGTCGAGAAGATGACCGCGATGCCACCGTCGTCGAGCGGGTTCTCGCCCTTGCGGATGTTCGCGGCGAGGTGGCTGATGGAGTCCATGAGCTGCTTCGGGTCGGTGTCGACCGCGCTGACCGTCGACTCGACGAGACCGAGGAAGTGCTCGCGCATCCACGGGATGCCCGTGAACTGCGCCCGGTGGGTGACCTCGTGCAACGCGAGCCACAGCCGGAACTCGCGGGGCGGGAAGGCGAAGCGCTTCTCGAGCGAGAGGACGTTCGGACCGACGTAGTAGACGATGTCCTGCTCGTCGGGGTCCTCGTCCTCGAT
Organism: Acidimicrobiia bacterium; assembly: GCA_019247975.1. Lineage (GTDB taxonomy): Bacteria > Actinomycetota > Acidimicrobiia > Acidimicrobiales > Iamiaceae > JAFBAD01. The sequence goes on along the minus strand of JAFBAD010000298.1, from coordinate 417 downwards.
GATCAGCAGGTCGTACTGACCGAGCACCCGACCCGACATCCAGCCGAGCAGCACGCCGACCTCGGCGCCGGCGATCCGCCGGGCGACCGGCGCGAACGGCGTGGCCGACACCCGCTCGTCGAGCCGGTCGGTGAGCGGCCGGAGCAGCCGCTGGAACGAGGCGATGTTGGCCGACACCCAACCGGCGCGGTCGGTGACGCGGGCGCGGGCCGGGCCGGCGAGGCTGTGCAGGCCGGTGGCCTCGGCGACCTGCGCCTCCGCGATCGCGGTCAGCTCCTCGAAGTCGGGGCCCAGCGAGTCGTAGTGGTACGAGTCGGCGAACGGGTCGTGCGGAGCGGTGCGCGACGCCACCCGCTGGGCGAGCTCCCAGTCGACGGCAGCCACCGAGGATCGCCTAGGCCCGGTCGGCCGACCGGG
>JAFBAD010000229.1 GCA_019247975.1 Acidimicrobiia bacterium | reverse complement strand
CTCCTGCGCCAGGACCACCACTCGGCGGGCCCTGTCGGTGAAGCGTTCGAACAAGGTGTCCTCCCAAACACGGGGGGTTTCGTGAGGCCGAGTCTACCCCCCGCCCTCCACGTCCCATCGGCCGCGAACGGCTCTCTGTGACCGGTGTCGGGTTTCGGAACACCAGGACCCTCCCCTAGCGTGCGCGGCCATGGAGGCCAACCCGCTCCTGCGGCTGCCGTCCATGCCCGAGGATCTGGCCAGGGTCGAAGACGAGCTGGCCGAGGCGGTCCGCTCGGCGCATCCGGAGCTGACGACGATGGCCGGGCACCTGGCCGGCGCGGGCGGCAAGCGGGTCCGGCCGCTGTTCGCGGTGGCGGCAGCCCGCTGCGGCGACCGGGTCGGCGACGGCGAGATGCCGATCGAGGTGATCCGCGGAGGGGTGTCCGTCGAGCTCGTCCACCTCGGTTCGCTCCACCACGACGACGTCATCGACGAGGCCCCCACCCGGCGGACCGTCGAGAGCGTCAACGCCCGCTGGGGCAACCTGAAGGCGATCCTCTCCGGCGACTTCCTCCTCGCCCGCGCCTCCGAGCTCGCCACCGCGATCCGGCCGGCCGAGGTCGGCAACGAAGTGGCAGGGCTGCTCGCCGCGACGATCGGCAAGCTCTGCGCCGGCGAGGTGGCCGAGCTCCACTCGGCGTACCAGGTCGACCGGACCGAGGCCGCCTACTACGACTCGATCGAGGGCAAGACCGCGTCGCTCTTCGCCACGGCGGCGCGCATCGGCGCGATCGTCGGCGGCCTGCCGCGCGAGCACGTCGACCGGCTCACCGAGTTCGGCACCGCGTTCGGCATGGCCTTCCAGATCATCGACGACGTCCTCGACCTGATCGCCACCGACGAGCAGCTCGGCAAGCCGGCCGGCCACGACCTGATCGAGGGCGTGTACACGCTGCCGGTGCTGCGGTCGTTCGAGCTGCCCGAAGGCGACGAGCTGCGCTCCCTGCTCGGCGCGCCGATCGAGGGCGACGACTGGGAGCGGGCCCGCAAGCTCGTGCGCGAGAGCGGCGGGGTCGACAGCGCGATCGCCGAGGCGCGCTCGTTCGCCACGCGCGCCGCCGAGGAGCTGCAACCGGTCAGCCACCACGAGGCCGGCGAGGCGCTCGCGGCCGCGGCGTCCCACCTCCTCACGAGCATCGACGCCGTCCACGCCGCGTAGCCGCCTCGGTGGGCGGGCAGGATGCACCGATGCCGTCGAGGGTGCCGGCCGCGGAGGTGCTCGCCCTTTTCAACGAGGGGGTCGACGCGTTCTGCGCGGAGGCGGCACGACTCGACGACGCCGGCTGGGCACGGCTCGCCTGCGGGGAGTGGACCGCGACGCAGCTCGCCCGCCACGTGCTCTCGGTCATCGGCTGGTACCACGACTGGCTCAACCGCGCCGAGGCCGGCGACGCGTCGCCGGCGTTCCCGATCGAGGAGCTCGACCAGCACACCGCGCGCTCGCTCGAGCAGATCGGTGACATGGCCGGGCCCGACGCGACCGAGCGGTTCCGCGAACGCGCCGTGCTCTACGCGGGCCGGCTGGTCGACCACTGGAACCTTCCGTACGGCTACCCCAGAGGGACGGTGACCGCCGGCCTCCATGCCGGCGTGGCCGCAGTCGAGTGGCACGCGCACACGTGGGACCTCGCGCGCTCGAACGGGCGCGACCACGTGCCGAGCCGCCCCGATCGACTGTTCCTCGCCGCCGCCGACTGCCAGGCCGCGGTGGCCGGCGGTCTCAAGGGTGCGGCGCTGGACAAGCTCGCGCCGCTCGGCGCGCGTCGTGAGCCGTGGCGCGAGCTGCTGAAGCGGTTGGGTCGCGCGTGACGATCCGCGCGGTCGTGTTCGACCTCGACGGCGTGGTCAGGCACTGGGACCCCGACGTCAACGGCTCGATCGAGCGCCGCCACGGCCTGGCGCCCGGCGCGATCATCGACGCGGCGTTCGCACCGGACCTCGGCCCGGCTGCGGTCACCGGAGCGCTCGACTACGCGACCTGGGCGACCCGCATCGGCGAACGGCTCGGCTGCCCCGAGGCCGTCGCCGAGTGGGGCGAGTTCCGCGGGCACGTCGACCCCGATGCGGTCGCGCTGGTCGAGGCGGTGCGGGCGACCGGGCGGACCGTCGGTCTGCTGTCGAACGCGACGACGCGCCTGGCCGAGGACCTCGAGGTGCTCGGCATCGCCGATCGCTTCGACCACGTCTTCAACACCGCGGAGCTCGGTGTCGCGAAGCCCGACCACGAGGTCTACCGCCGTGTCGTGGACACCCTGGGCCTCCCGCCGGAGCGCATCGTGTTCACCGACGACACGCCGGACTGGGCCCACGCGGCGACCGAGGTCGGTCTCGTCGGCCTCCCCTTCACCGGCGTCCACGCCCTCCGCGAGGAGCTGACCCGCCTCGGCGTCGTTCTCGAGGACCCGCCTACCGGGATCCGGTAGCTCGGTCCTCGAGAACGATCAGATGGCCTCGCTGCTCGGTTCGACGGGGTCGAGGTCGATCCACTTGCCGAGGGGCGGGCGCTCCCACGCCGCGAGGACGTCGAGCAGGCGGGCCGGATCGGTCTCCCAGGGAACCCGGGCGACGTCGGGCCGCAGGAACCCGGCCTCGACGGCTCGCTCGAGCAGGTCCCGCATCGGATCCCAGAAGTCGCCGACGTCGAGCAGGCCGACAGGTTTGTCCTGGATGCCGAGCTGGGTCCACGTCAGCGCCTCGAAGGCCTCCTCGAGGGTGCCGATGCCGCCCGGGAGCACGACGAACCCGTCGGCCAGCTCGGCCATGAGCGCCTTGCGGTCGTGCATCGTCTCGACCACGCGGAGGTCGGTCACCCCCTCGTGCATGATCTCGCGCCGGTGCAGGAAGCGCGGGATGACCCCGATGACCTCGCCGCCGGCCGCCAGCGCGGTGTCGGCGACGACGCCCATGAGGCCCACCGAGCCGCCGCCGTAGACCACGCCGATCCCCCGCCGGACCAGCTCGGCCGCCATGGCCTCGGCCGCGTCCGCGTAGGCGGGATCGGTGCCGCGGCTGGACCCGCAGAACACGCACACCCGTCGGAGCTCGATCGGCACGGGGGCCAGGCTGGCCGCCCGGCACGGGTCGGGGCAACCGACCAGCAAGACTCGTGGGCCATGGTGGGCCGGCTCGACCGAACCGTCCTCACCGGCATCGGTGTGTACCGCGGGGTCGCGCTGGCGTGGCTGGTGATCGTCCTCGTCGGATCCCGCGAGGACCTCGCCCACCCAGTGGTCGCCGTGCTCCTGGTCGCCGGAGCCGCGCTCCTCACGATCACGCTGAGCGTGATCCTGTGGCTGGACGCCCGCCGGCTGCTGACCGCGCCGTTGGTGCTGGCCGAGCTCCTCTACGGCTTCGCGCTGCTGTCGCTCGACGGCTGGGTCTACGAGGGATCGCACCCGCTCTCGCTCGGCGCGGCGTGGCCGCTCGCGGGCGTGCTGACCGCGGGCATCGCCGCAGGGACCGTCGCCGGGTGCATCGCAGGCGTCGGCATGGGTCTCGGCCGCGTCGTCGCGACCAAGCTCGGTGCCGGCGGCACCGCATCGGCCTTCTCGCTCATCTCGTCGTGCGTGCTCTACGC
>JAFBAD010000182.1 GCA_019247975.1 Acidimicrobiia bacterium | reverse complement strand
GCCCACTGGTGGGAGGGGCTGCTCGCCGCCGAGGTCCGCCGCTTCGGCTAGTCGACGATCAGGGGGCGCCGCCGACGGCGGCGAGGCAGAACTGCCAGACGTCGTCCGCGATGGTGGAGGCGTCGGGGTCGTCCTCGACGAACGCGTAGTGGTGGAACACGGCCATCACGAGCTTGTTGATGATCCACGCGTCGCGCTCGGGGGAGCGGGGGGACAGCACGCCGGCGTCACGGGCGACCTCGAGCTCGCGCTGCACGAGGTCGGCGAACGGCTTGGTCGCCTGCGCCAGCTCGTCGGGCAGCTCCTGGTGGAGGCGCCAGTGCTGGGAGGTCATGAACCGAGCGCCCGCGGTGGTGCGGTCGCGGCCGACGAGGGTCTGCAGCGTCTCGGCGATGTACACGTGCAGACGCTCGACCGGGTCGTCGATGGTCGCAGTGCGCTTCTCCAAGGACGCGCAGTGGCCCGCGATCAGATCGGCCAAGACCGCGATGAGGATCTGGTCCTTCCCCCCGAAGTGGCGGTAGAAGGTCTGGAGCGCGACGTCGGCTTCCTTGATGAGATCCTGCGTCGTGAAGTCCGCCCCCCGGTCCATGACGAGGCGGTGCGCGGCGGCGAGCAGCGCCTCGGTGTTGGCCGGGCCGCGGGTGCCGCTGCGGCGCGGGGTCGCAGCCTTGCGGCTCACGGGGTCAGGACGACGACCGGGATCTCACGATCGGTGCGCGACTGGTACACGTCGTAGTTGGGCCAGATGTCCTGCATGATCGCCCACAGCCGCGGCTTCTCCTCCGGCGACGCGACCCGCGCGGTCACGTCGAAGCGGTCGCCCTTCACCTGGATCGAGGCGTGCGGGTCGGCGGTGAGGTTCAGGTACCAGGCGGGATCCTTGGGCGAGCCGCCCACCGACCCGACGATGACGTAGTCGTCACCGTCGCGCCCGTAGATGAGCGCCGAGGTGCGAGCCTCGCCGCTGCGGCGGCCGGTCGTCGTGAGGAGCAACGTGGGCGCGCCGTTCCACTCGTAGCCGACCTCACCGTCCGTCTCGCGGTAGCGGCGCACGTGCTCGTCGCCGAGCAGCGAGTAGTCGGGGTTCTGCCAGTCGCCGCTCATCCGCGCAGCCTCCTCATCCGAACAGCACCGGGATCTCGGTCACGCCCCGCTCGTAGAACCCCACCAGCTCGGGCGGCGGCGCGTCGGGGTCGAGCCGCAGGTTCGGCAACCTATCGAGCAGCGCGCTGATCCCCACGAACATCTCGGCCCGGGCGACGTGCATGCCGAGGCAGATGTGGGGCCCGCCACCGAAGCCCATCGCCGGCTTCGGCGACCGGCGGGGGTCGTACTCGTCGGGCCGCTCCCACCGCTCGGGGTCGCGGTTGCCGGCACCGAGGCAGAGGTGGAGCACCGAGCCCCTCGGCATGGCGACGCCCTCGAGCTCGGTGTCCTCCACCACCCAGCGGGAGAACATCGGGTCGGTCGCCTCCCAGCGGACCGACTCCTCGATGGCCGACTTCAGCAGGGCCCGGTCGTTCCGCACGGCGTCGAGCAGGTCGGGTCGTGTCAGCAGCGCGGCGAGCGTGATGCCCATCTGCTTCCACGTCGTGCCCGACCCGGCGGCCAGCAGCAGGTAGGCGAACGAGTGGATCTCGGCGTCGGTCAGACGGTGGGTGCCGTCCTCGTCGCTGACCTCGGCCTGCGCGAGGACCGACAGCAGGTCGTCCTGCGGGTCGCTCCGGCGGGCCTCGACGATCGGCGCCACGATGTCGGCGACCGCGCTCGGGTCCCGCAGCTTCTCGCGCACGTCGAGGGCGCGGGCCACGTCGATGCCGAAGCTGCCGGTGATCGTCAGCACCGGGATCGCCGCGCAGAAGTCGACGTTGAGCTCGGCCGAGCCCTGGTCGACGAACGAGTCGATGAGCGCGTTGACCGTCTCGTCGATCCACTTGCCGATCCACCACTGCGCCTTGGCCGGTACGAACGACGGCTGCACGAGCGCCCGGTAGCGCCGGTGCTGCACACCGCCCATGGCCAGCATGCTCGACTCGTAACCGACGTCGCCCTCGGTGTCGACGGCGCCCGGCGACGAGGCGAACACCTCGGGTGTGCGGTGCGCGTGGTCGCAGGCGGCGAACGAGAAGGCCGAGAAGTGGGTGCGGTCGGGCTCGGGGAGGCCGTGCCAGAACAGGTCGCCCTCGAGGCCGCACAGCTCGTGCACGGTGCCGGGGTGCACCGGACCGGAGGCCCGCAGCTCGTGCCACAGCGGGTACGGGTCGATCGCCTGGAGGCCGCCGGTGAACGACAGCGTGTTGGCCCGCAGGTCGAACAGCTCCTTGATGCGCTCCCGATCGAGGAGCTGCGCCCCGCTCATCGTGCGACGTAGCCCCCGTCCACCGGCAGCAGCACGCCGGTGATGTTGAGCGCCGAGTCCGACGCGAGGAACGCGGCCGCGGCCGCGCAGTCCTCGGCGGTGATCGGCCGGCCGAGCGGGTGGCTGGCACCCACCGACGCCGCCACGTCGGCCAGCGAGTCCTCGGGCAGGTCGATGCCGCCCGCCGCCATGAACCCGGTGTACGGCATGCCGGCCGGGCAGATCGCGTTCACCCGGATCCCGAACGGCGCCCCCTCGATGGCGACCGCCTTGGTCAGCTGGTGCACCGCGCCCTTGGTCGCGCCGTAGACGGTGCCACCCCAGCCGACGAGCCCGGCGACGGACCCGGTGTTGACGATGGCGCCGCCGGAGCCCTGTTCCTTGAACCGGAGCACGGCGTGCTTGCAGCCGTAGAAGACGCCACCCACGTTCACCGCGAACAGCCGCTCGAAGTCGGCCGCGGTGTGATCCTCGAGCACGCTGCCCAGCCGCGGCGTGGGGATGCCGACGTTGTTGTAGAGGACGTCGAGCCGCCCGAACTGCTCGGCTGCGGCGGCGATCATCGCCTCCACTTCGGGCTCCTTCGACACGTCGACCCCGAAGGGGACCGCGGAGCCGCCTGCCTCCTCGACCAGACGCACGGTCTCCTTCGCCGAGTCCTCGTCGAGATCCGCGCACAGCACCTGTGCGCCCTCCGCCACGAAGTGCAGCGCGGAGGCCCGGCCGACCCCCGACCCCGCTCCGGTGACGATCGCCTTCTTGCCCTCGAGCAGCATGCTCACCCCTCTTCGTCGGTCAGTCGGAGCGCCCGCGTGGGACACGCCTCGATCGCGTTGCGGATCGCGTCCGGGGCGTCACCGGTCGGGTCCAGCACCACCGCCTTCGCCTCCTCGTCCTGCGAGAAGGTCGACGCCGCGTAGACCGAGCACATGCCGCTGCCGATGCACCGGTCGCGATCGACGAGGATCACGCGCCGACCGCGACCGGCGGCTCGGCCGGGGTGAACCGGTAGAGCCGCTCGGCGTTGCCCCGCAGGAGCTTGTACTGGACGTCCTCGGGCAGCGCCTTGATCACGCGGCGGGCGGTGCCGATGCAATCCGGCCAGGTCGAGTCGGAGTGCGGGTAGTCGGTCTCGCACATCACGTTGTCGACGCCGATCTCGTCGAGGCTGGCGATGCCGTGGTGGTCCTCGATGAAGCACCCGAAGACGTGGTCGCGGAACGTCTGGCGGATGTCGAGCTCGTCGAGGTTCACGTCGGTGGTGGCGTGGTCCATGAACTTCTGGCCCTTCATCACCCAGAAGCGCTGCTTGTCGAGCACCTGCTCGGCCCGCTCGAGGAAGTACGGCATCCAGCCGATCTCGCCCTCGGACAGCGCGATCTTCAGGTTCGGGTAGCGCAGGAACATGCCGCTGAAGATCCACGAGAGCATCGCTCCCGAGGTCCGGATCGCGCCCCACGCCAGGTTGGCCATGAACGGGGAGTCCGGCGCGATCTGCGGCACCTGCGACGAGGAACCGACGTGCATCGACGCGACCATGCCGAGCTCGTCCGCCGCCGACATGACCGGGTCCCAGTAGTGACCGGCGTCGTGGATGGTCGGCAGGCCGAGCGGCGCCGGGTTCTCCGAGAACGCGAACGCGGTCACGCCGCGGTCGGCCATGCGGCCCATCTCCTCGGCCGCTGCCTGCGGGTCCCACATCGGAATGAGCATCAGCGGGATGTACCGACCGGGCGCGGCGGCGCACCACTCCTCGACCAGCCAGTCGTTGTAGATCTTCAGGCACTCCAGACCGAACTCGCGGTCGCCCGACTCCATGAAGAGCTGCCCGCAGAAGCGGGTGATGGTCGGAAAGCAGAGCGAGGCGAGGATGCCGGCCTGGTCCATGTCCGCGATGCGGGCCTTCGAGTCGTAGCAACCCGGGCGCATCTCGGCGTAGGGGAGCGGCTCGGGGCTGAACTCCTCCTTGGTCTTGCCGGCCACCGCGCTGAGCCCGGAGCTCGGCATGAACCGGTCGTCGTAGACCCACCCCTCGACGCCGTCGCGCACCTCCATGTGCGGTGCCTTGTCCTGGTCCTTCTTCGCGACCCGACTCGTCCAGAGGTGGGGCGGCTCGAGGATGTGGTCGTCGACCGAGATCAACCAGTCCAGGTTCATTGCCGCTCCCCGATCACCGCGCTCATTTGATGTCTCCGACGACCATGTGCTTGACCTCCTGGAACTCCCGCACGCCCTCGACCCCCCGCTCGCGCCCGAGCCCGCTCTGCTTGTAGCCACCGCCGGGCGCGTACGCGCTGAACAGCGACGTGTTGACGTTCACCGCGCCGGCGCGGAGCCGGCGGCCAACTGCGGCTGCAGCCGCGGCGTCGCGCCCGTAGACCTGCGCGGACAGCCCATAGGGGCTGTCGTTCGCGATGGCCACCGCGTCGTCGATGTCCTCGTAGCCGATCACGCCGAGCACCGGACCGAAGATCTCGTCGCGCGCCGCAGGGTTGGTGTTGTCCGGCAGGTCGAGCACGGTCGGCTCGAACCAGTACCCCGTGTCGAAGCCCTCGACCCGGCCGCCGCCGAAGGCGACCTTGCCGCCGTGCTCCTCGGCCAGCCCGACGTACCGCTCGCAGCGCTCCCGCGAGGCCGCGCTGATCACCGGACCCATCAGGATCCCCGGCTCCTCGGGAAGGCCGACCTTGATGTTGCCGTACATCGCGGTGACCGCCTCGAGCACCTCGTCCTTGCGCTCCTTCGGCACCAGCATCCGGGTCGCCGCGACGCATGCCTGCCCGGCGGTCATCGCGACGACGACCATCGCGCCCATGGCGGCGAGGTCGATCGCGTCGTCGAAGTAGATCTGAGCGGACTTGCCGCCGAGCTCGAGCGAAACCCGCTTCACCGTGGGCGCGGCCTGCTCGAGGATGCGGCGGCCCACCGCGGTCGAGCCGGTGAACGACACCATGTCGACCGCCGGGTGCGTGGTCAGCAGCTCGGCGCCCGCGGCGCCGTCCTCCGCGATCACGCTGAGCACGCCGGGCGGGATCCCGGCGGCGTCGGCCGCGGCGCCGAACGCGAGCGACGAGATCGGCGTGAGGGGGCTCGGTCGGAGGACCACCGAGTTGCCGGCCAGCAGGGCGGGCACGACCTTCTGGAACGCCATGATCAGCGCCGCGTTGTACGGCGTGATCGCCGCGACCACGCCGACCGGCTCGTGACGGCGGATGCTCAGCGCGACCCGGCCCCGCAGCAGCTCGTCGGTGGGGACCGGGTTCGGCTCCTCGTCGCGCAGCGAGAGGTACAGATCGATGCTCGTACGGGCGAGGCCCATGCCCATCGTGAACTGCGAGCCCTCGGCGAAGCCGGTGGGCTGGCCGGCCTCGCGCACCATCGTGTGGACGAGGTCGTCCTTCATGGTCGTGAGGTGGTCGAGCAGTGCGTGCAGCCGCCGGGCCCGTTCGGCCGGCGCGAGATCGGCCCACACCCCCTCGTCGAAGGATCTCCGGGCTTCGGTGACGGCCCGCTCGATCTCGGCCAGCGGGGTGGCGGACACCTCGGCGACCAGCGACTCGTCGGCCGGGTTCTCGACCGGGAAGGTCGCCTCACCCTCGACCCACCGGCCGGCGACGTAGGAACGCCCGGGATCGATCAGCGTGGGAGCGGTCATGGGTAGAACGACATTCTACATCACTTCGGAGCTGTACATGACGGCCCCGCCGAAGTGCGGCGAGGCCTGGCAGGCGATCCCCACCCGGGCGCCCTCGCGCTGGCGGTCGCCGGCCCGCCCGGCCAGCTGCAGGTAGCACTCGAGCATCTGCGGCACGCCGTGCATCCGGCCGCTGCCGAGCGCACCGCCGCCGGACAGCGCGGGGAGCGCACCGAGCACGTCGCTGTCGATGCCGCCGCCCGACACGAAGCGGTGGGCCTCACCGACCGGGCAGTAGCCGAGCGCCTCCAGCCAGAACCACACGAAGGGCGAGAACCCGTCGTAGACCTGGGGCAGGTCGACGTCGTCGGCGCCGAGGCCGGACCGCTCCCACAGCTGGCGGGCGGTCGCCGCGCCGACCTCGGCGATGTCGTCGAGCGGCCAGTGCAGCGGGAGGCGGTGGCGCGACGGCTGCGCGCCGGCGTAGGCGGTCACGTACACCGGGCGGTTCGGCAGGTCACGGGCCCGCTCCGCGGTGGTGAGGACGAACGCCGCGACGCCGTCGACCGGCCGGTCGCAGTCGAAGCGGCAGATCGGGTCGGCCAGCAGTGGCGCGGCCAGGTACTCGTCGAGGTCGAGCGGCGAGCCGTGCCAGTGCGACCACGGCAGGCGGGCGCCGTTCTTCCTCGCCTCGACGACCACTGCGCCGAGGTCCTCGCGGGTCGCGCCGTAGCGCTGGAAGTACTCGTTCGTGGGCAGGCCGATCATCGCGATCGGCCCGAAGTAGCCCTGCGGCATCGTCCACTGCGCGGCGCCCCGGGCCTGCTGCTGCGCCGATCCGTGGTAGCGCCCGGCCGGGTTGTGCAGGGCGCGGTGCACGAGGACGTGGTCGGCGGCCCCGCTCATCAGCGCGTTGACCGCGAGCGCGACCGCCCCAGGCAGCTGCCCGTAGCCCTGGAAGCCGGTGACGTAGCTCGGGTCGGCACCGAGGTTGGCCGCGAGCCAGTTGGCTGACACCGTCGAGACGCCGTCGACCACCGGGTGGTCGCCGGCGGTCGGCAGCAGGGCGCTGGTCGTGAACCCGTCGACGTCGGCGACGGTGAGCCCGGCGTCCGCGATCGCCTCCCGGGCGACGTCGACCGCGAGCGCGCCCAACGGGCGGTCGTGGTGCTTGACGATCGGGCTCTGTGCGCACCCGACGACCGCGACCTTGCTGCGGGCGGCGAAGCCGGTCACGGTTCGCTGAGCACGAACGACGGCACCGCCGGACCTCCGCCGGCCGGCACCTCGAAGACGACGTGCACCGGTTCACCGATGTGCTCCGGCGGCTCTCGACCTTCGGGAGCAAGACGACCGATGAGGCGGAGGTCGTCGAGACCGTCGAGGGCGACGTCGAGGAGGGTGAACGGCACGTTGAACCCCGGCAGGAACGACTGACGGATCACGGTCCAGGACCGGACGACGCCCGTCGTCGGCGCCGGCTCGAACGCGAACCGGGGGTCCGTGTGGTGGCAGTGGGGGCAGACCGGCTCGGGTGGGTGCACGAACGTCTCGCAGCGCGAGCAGCGGGCGAGCACGAGCCGGCCGTCGGCCGCGGCCTCCCAGAACGGCGCGGACACCTCGTCGGGCACCGGCACCGGCCCACTCACGGGATCACCGAGCCCTCGCCGAACGCGGCGATGTCGTCCCACGAGTAGCCGAGGTCGAGGAGGACCGCTTCGGTGTGCTCGCCGTGCTCGGGTGCCCGGCGGAGGTCGGGCGGGCGCTCGTCGAACTGCACGGGGACGCGCGGCAGCCGGTAGCTGCTGCCGTCGTCGAGCTCGACGTCGCCGAGGTAGTCGTTGGCGAGCACCTGCGGGTCGTCGAGCAGCTCCTCGACCGCCTGCATGGGTGCCCACGGCGCGTCGATGCGCCCGAGCAGCGCCTTCCACTCCTCGAAGGTCCGCTGCGCGAACACCTCGTCGAGCGCTGCCGCGCACTCCTGTGCGTGCTGGCCGCGCGCGACGTGATCGGTGAACCGTGCGTCCTCGGCGAGATCGGGCCGGCCGATCAGCGCGCAGAACGCGGGCCAGTACCGGTCGGACTCGAGGAACACCAACATGATGTGGCGGCCGTCCTTGGTGCGGTACGAGCCGACCAACGGGTTGACGACCACGCGGCCCTCGGGGGCCCGGGGAGTCATGCCCTGCAGCGCGGACAGGACGTCCGACGAGATGGTCCACATGGCGCTCGCCAGCAGCGACACGTCGACCACCGAGCCTTCGCCGGTGACGCCCCGCCGGACCAGGGCGGCGGCGATGCCGAACGCGAGCGACATGCCGCCGTTGCGGTCGCCGAAGGCGCCCCGGGGCGAGATCGGGAAGTCCCGATCGGGTGGCGACAGCACGTGGCCGACTCCGCCGCGTGCCCAGTACGCGGACGCGTCGTAGCCGGCGAGCTCGGCGTCGGGCCCCCGCACGCCGTAACCGTGACCGCGCGCGTAGACGAGGCGGGGGTAGCGCTCGCGCACGACCTCCGCGCCCAGCCCCAGGCGCTCCAGCGCGCTGGGCCGGAAGCTCGTGAGCAGCACGTCGGCGCTCTCGAGCAGCCGGTGCATGATCTCCCGCCCGCCGTCGGTGCGCAGGTCGAGCGCGACCGAGCGCTTGCCCCGGTTGGCCAGCGCGACGGACAGGTTCACGCCGCCGCTGTCGGTGCCGATGCCCTGCGTCGCGAGGTTGCGGTAGGGGTCGCCCTCGGGTCGGTCGATGCGGATGACGTCCGCGCCCCAGTCGGCCAGCAGCGCGCCCGCGACGGGCACGAACACCCACTGCGCCAGCTCGACGACCCGGATGCCCTCGAAGGCGTCAGCCACCGCGGGCCTCCACCAGCCGGCCGCGGTTGACCTTCGTCGCGGCGCTGCGCGGCATCTCGTCGACCAGCTCGACGGTCTTCGGCACCTTGTAGGCCGCCAGGCGCGACTTCGCGTAGTCGATGACCTCGTCGGCGGTCGGTGGGTCGGCCGGATCGGCGGGCTCGACGATCGCGTGCACCCGCCGGCCCCAGCGCTCGTCGCGCAGGCCGACCACGACGACGTCGGCGATCTGCGGGTGGTCGATCAACGCCTGCTCGACCTGTGCGGGGAAGACGTTGGCGCCGCCGCTGATGATCATGTCGACCCGCCGGTCGACGATGTAGAGGTAGCCGTCGGCGTCGACGTAGCCCATGTCGCCGACGGTCTGGAAGCCGTCGTCGGTGGTCGGCAGCTGCGGCGCGTCGCCGAGGTAGTCCGAGCCGCCGTAGGAGGGGGAGCGCATGTAGACCTCGCCCACCTCGCCGGCCGGGAGCTCGGCGCCGTCCTCGCCGACGATGCGCACCTCGGTCTCGCGCTGGCCCCGTCCGACGCTGCCCTCGTGGGTCATCCACTCGTCGCCCCGCAGCGCGGTGAGGCCGATCGACTCGGTCATGCCGTAGGCCATGAGGATCCGCTCGGCGCCGATCAGACCGGCCCAGCGGTGGACGAGCGATGGCGGCATGGGGGCAGCGCCCTGGAGGATCCAGTCGATGCTCGACAGGTCCCGGTCGTCGACGCCCGGGAGGTCGGCGATCCGCTGCAGCATCGTCGGCGTGGCGGTGAACGCGGTGATGCGGTGCCGCTCGATCGCGTCGACCGCGCGTGCGGCATCGAAGCGCTCGAGCACGAAGAGGCGGTCGCCGGCCAGGAGGTTGTGCACGGTAGCGAACGCGTTGACGTGGTACATCGGCGCGAGCACGAGCACGCGCTGGGGCCGGGAGACCGGCCGCCACTGCTCCATCATCGGGGTGCTGAACACCTCGTTGAACACGGCTGGCACGCCGCTCACGATGATCTTCGGCGTGCCGGTCGAACCGCTGCTGCAGATGCCCATCATGCGGGGCGCCACGACATCGGGGAGCTGCGGCACGTCGCCGTCGACGGTGCTGCGGATCCAGGCGACGTCCTCGTCGCCGAGGTGGAGGCGGGCGCCGATCACCTGGCGGAGCTGCTCGAGCTCCCAGTCGGGCAGGTCCCAGCGGACCGGGATCGGCGTCGCGCCGACCCGCCACGCGGCGAAGGCGGCGATCAGCAGCTCGGGCGAGTTGCGCAGGCCGAGCGCGACGCGATCGCCGACGGTGACGCCCTTGGCGGCCATCGCCGCGGCGACCTGGCTGGTGCGCCGGTCGAGCTCGGCCGCGGTCAGCGCGTGCTCGCTCCCGTCGAGGCCGATCTGGGTGTACAGCTCGGCGGTGGGGTCCTCCTCAGCCAATTGGTGGAGGCGTCGGGGGAGGCTCAGGTGCTCGTCCACGGTGGTAGAGCATCGTTCCACATATGCTCCCGGCCGTGCGCCAGGCCTTCGACCCGCTCCCGATCGACGCGGCGACGGTGCTCGACCCGGCCTGGCTCGAGGTCGCGCTGGACCTCGTGGGCGATGGTGCCCGGGTCGTCGAGGTCGAGCAGGTCGGCTCGTCGCGCACGGTGGCGGAGAAGGTGCTGTTCACCGTGATCGTCGAGGGCGCCGACGGCACGCGGCGGGTGCACCCGCTGTGCGTGAAGGCGC
>JAFBAD010000138.1 GCA_019247975.1 Acidimicrobiia bacterium | reverse complement strand
CTGGACTTGTTGTCATCGCTGCCGCAGGCGGCGACGACGAGTCCGGCCGCGGCCATGCCGCCGGCGCCGATCAGGAAGCGGCGGCGGGAGTGTGCTGCAGAGGTCAGACCGTGCAGCGCGGGGGTCTCGACGGGATCAGGAGTCGGTGCGGTCACTTGAGGGCCCCTTCTTCGGGCGGGCTGGCCATGTCGGTCGGTTCGAACGGCTTCGGGAACGCAACGCTGCCGGCCGCCTTCGGCAGCTTGGCGACGTCGGTCGGGATGGCGATGAGGTCCACGGCGCCGGCGCTGAGGAGGGCTCCCACCGCCCGGAGGGTCGCGAGGTGCTGGGACTCGACGCCCATGACGCTGGCGAAGAGGCTCCGCGTGTGGACGTCGTCCAGCAGCATCAGGTTGTTGAGGTAGGTCTCGGTCGCCACGGTCTCGAGGGCCATCGCCAGGTCGACGACCTTCGACGCATCGGTCAGCGTCGGCTTGGCGTCGTTCACGACCTTGGCGTACTTCGGGTCGGGGGCGTCCTGGCGCTTGCCGCCGAGGGTCACGGTCTGGGACTTGAACGCATCGGCGTGGGCGCCGTGCTGCTTCATCGTGGTCATGGCGAACGCCTTGACGACCGGCTGCCCGCTGATGAACGGCAGCTTCAGCGCCGCGCCGTAGGTCGCGACGGCCAGGTTCTCGAGCGACGAGGCGGTCTGGAGGATCTGCACGTCCATCGCGGCGTCGGCGTGCGCAGGGGCGCTCACGATCGCGGCGATGGCCGAACCGATGCCGGTGGCGAGCAGGCCTCGACCGGCCAGCGCGCCGAGACCGAATCCGCCGCCCTTGAGCAGCGTGCGCCGCTTGGCGTTGGCGTCGCGGATCACGTCGAGATCCACTGGCTGGCCCTGCCGTTCGCGGCCGAGCTCGCGCAGCTCCGGCTCGACCGCCTTCATGTCACGCAAGGCATCGGCTTGGAGGTCTTCGGACTCCACGGTCAGTTCGTGGAGGGCTCGATCATCGAGCGCCATGGGCATCTTCCTTCGTTCACTGGAGGGCAGGTCGAGGCGGTGATCCACCTCGTGGCCCCAGTCATCCGGAGCGAGGCGGTGCGGCGGATGTCCGATTTGCGGATCCGTGCCTGGGGCCGTCGCTGTCAGCCGGCGCCGTCCGCAGGTAGCGTCCGGACCGCAGCCGCGCCGGATGGGGGAGCGAGGTATGTCGAAGGTGCCGTCCCGATGGACCCGCGTCTGCTGGGCCATGGCGGTGGTCGTCGCAGCCATCGGTCTCGTCGCGCCTGCGGAGGCGGCCTCGGCGCTCGGCCGCGCGCACGTGCCGGTGGTGCTGCGACTCGGGAGTCCCCGCACGAAGTTGCGGCACATCGTGTTCTTCGTGAAGGAGAACCGGAGCTTCGACCACTACTTCGGCGCGTTCCCCGATCCGACGGGCTCGCTCGACCAGGCGACGACCGCGAGCTGCGCCAAGCTCGGCGGCGTGCGCACCTTCACGATGGGGAAGGCGCCCGACCCGTTCCCGCAGGACGTCGCCCACGGCGCCAACTCGTGGACCACCGCGTACCGCCACGGCTCGATGGACGGCTTCTGCAACGAGAGCGGCGCGGTCGACAAGAGCACCGGGGACGATCTCGCCGACACCCAGATGCAGGCCGGCGACATCCCGAGCTACTGGGCGTACGCGAGCAGGTATGGGATCGGTGACCGGATGTTCGCGTCGTGGCGCGGCGCGAGCTTCGCCAACAACGTCTTCGCGGTCGCCGCGCAGTCAGGCCGGTACAGCACGCTCCTCGACCGGCGGGCCATCTACGGCATCCCGCAGCCGAGCGGATCGTGGGGGTGCGACAACAAGCACGACGCGCTCGTGTCGATGATCGACCTCCACGGGAAGCTCTCGAACATGTTCCCCTGCTTCGAGTTCCCGACGATGCCGAACCTGATGGACGCGGCCGGCGTGAGCTGGAAGTACTACGGGACCAAGAGCCACTTCATCCACTCCGGGATCTCGGCGATCAAGTCGATCCGGTGCGCGCCCGGCGACACGCCGCCGTGCACGGACCGCAACCCGTACTGGGACCAGCACGTCGTGGACTCCACGAACCTCACCGCGGACGCGAAAGCAGGCCGGCTACCGGCGGTCTCCTGGTACCTGCCTGACGAGACCGAGCACCCGCCGATGACCGCGTGCGCGGGCGAGAACGCGACCGTCAGCGCGGTGAACGCGATCATGAACAGCCCCGACTGGGCGTCGACCGCGATCGTCGTGTGGTGGGACGAGTGGGGCGGCTTCTACGACCACGTGAAGCCGCCGACCGGCATCGGCATCGACGACGGCGTCACCCCGCTGAACGACCTCATCTCGTACGGCTTCCGGGTCCCGCTGCTCGTGATCAGCCCGTGGGTCAAGCGCGGTCCGTTGGCCGACGGCGGCTACGCGAGCCACGTCTTCTACTCCGACGCATCGTTCGCCCGGTTGGTCGAGTACGCCTTCAACCTCGGGACGCTCGACGCCGCGGACAACCTGAGCAACTACACGTCCGACGAGCCATGGCCCGGCGCGCTCCTCGACTTCTTCGACTTCACCGCGACGACACCGCCGAGGGACAAGCTGATCCGCCCCCTGCGCACGTGCCCGCAGCTGACCGCCGCGCAGAAGCGCTACGTCGCCGACTCCGACGACGACTGAGGACGCCGTCAGCTTCGCGGCGCCTTCGAGAGCAACTCGCTAATCTGCGTTCGGTTCCCGAAACGGGTGCTGCGGCGTGGTTGGCGAGGGGGTCGTGTGCGGTTCGAGGGAGTTGGCGCCCTCCTCGGCGCGCGGTCTGACTTGCCCGTGACCAGGGCCGGGCTCTTCAAGGAGAGGTCCACGATGCGCTCACTCATTGCGGCTTGTGTCGTTGCGTGCGTCATGCTCGGCAGCCCGATGTCCGCTGACGCAGTATCGAACCCCCCGAAGCCTGGTTCGACGCACAACCTCCCGGCACATCCAGTTGGGTATCCGCCGGCTACGACTGCCGACAGGATCGCCACCTCGTCATCCGGTAATCAGAAGGCCGTCTTGTGGACGGCTGA
>JAFBAD010000086.1 GCA_019247975.1 Acidimicrobiia bacterium | reverse complement strand
TGGGTGACGTCACGGGGTTCCTGAAGCACGGGCGCGCGCTGCCGTCGCGGCGGCCGGTGCCGGTGCGGCTGAAGGACTGGCGCGAGGTCTACGAGCCGTTCGCGCCCGAGAAGCTGCGCGATCAGGCGTCGCGCTGCATGGATTGCGGCATCCCGTTCTGCAACAACGGGTGCCCGCTCGGCAACCTGATCCCCGACTGGAACGACCTCGTCTACCGCGACCGCTGGCGCGACGCGATCGAGCGGCTGCACGCGACGAACAACTTCCCGGAGTTCACCGGCCGGCTGTGCCCGGCGCCCTGTGAGGCGTCGTGCGTGCTCGGCATCAACCAGGACCCGGTCACCATCAAGCAGGTCGAGGTCGAGATCATCGACCGGGCCTGGGCCGAGGGCTGGGTGGTGCCGGTCCGGCCGAAGCGCCAGACCGGCAAGCAGGTCGCGGTCGTCGGCTCGGGCCCGTCGGGCCTCGCGGCCGCGCAGCAGCTGACCCGGGCCGGTCACACGGTCGTCGTGTTCGAGCGGGCCGACCGCATCGGTGGCTTGCTCCGCTACGGCATCCCCGAGTTCAAGATGGAGAAGCGCCACCTCGACCGGCGGATCGCGCAGATGATCGCGGAGGGCACGGAGTTCCGGGCTTCGGTGGACGTCGGTGTCGACGTGACGACCGACGAGCTGCAGGAGGACTTCGACGCGATCGTCCTCACCGGCGGCGCGACCCAGGCCCGCGACCTGCCGATCCCCGGCCGCGAGCTGGCCGGCATCCACCAGGCGATGGAGTACCTGCCGATCGGCAACCGGGTGCAGCAGGGCGACCTGCCGCAGCCGACGATCACCGCTGCGGGCAAGAACGTCGTCATCATCGGCGGCGGCGACACCGGGGCCGACTGCCTCGGCACCGCGCACCGCCAGGGCGCCCGGTCGATCCACCAGTTCGAGATCATGCCGAGGCCGCCCGAGGGACGGGCCGACTCCACCCCGTGGCCGATGTGGCCGCTCATGTTCCGCACCTCGTCGGCCCACGAAGAAGGCGGCGAGCGGGTGTTCTTGGTCAACACCGAGTGCTTCCTCGGGGACGAGGAGGGCCGGGTGCGGGCGCTGCGGGCCCATGAGGTGTCGATGGTCGAGGGGCGGTTCGAGAAGGTGGATGGCTCGGACTTCGACCTCGACTGCGAGCTGGTCCTCCTCGCCATGGGCTTCGTCGGGCCCGAGCGGGGTCCGCTGCTCGACGGTCTCGGCGTCGAGCTGACCGAGCGGGGCAACGTCGCCCGCGACGACGAGTGGGCCACGAACGTCGAGGGCGTGTTCGTGGCCGGCGACATGGGTCGCGGTCAGAGCCTCATCGTGTGGGCGATCGCCGAGGGACGCTCGTGCGCCGCCGCGGTCGACCGCTGGCTCGAGGGCGACACCCACCTCCACGCGCCGATCGTCCCCACCGCCGCTCCACAGCGGTAGGACCGGCTCCGCACGCGACGAGGCCCCGCCCGAAGGCGGGGCCTCGATGCGTTGCGGTCGGGCTGGATCAGCCGAGCTTGACGACGACGCTCTTGGCGACCTTGTCGCGGAGCGTCTGCTTCTTCGGATCCCAGAGCGGGAACAGCGCGTCGACCAGGACGAGGATGCCGCAGCAGCACCCGCCCACGACCCAGATCAGGTTGCGGAGGACGCCTTGCCCACCGCCGATCGGCTGGCCGGTGTTCTCGCCGACGAGGCGCAGGTTGCTCTGCTTCATGCCGATGCTCTGCCCGGTCTGGCCGGCGAGGTAGCCGTTGTACAGCGCCCAGGCCACGCCCAGGAGCTGCACGCCGCTGCCGACGAAGTAGAGGCCACCGCGGTCACCGGAGAACGGCACGAACGCACCGCTGAACAGCTGGAGGATGTACCCGACGATCCAGGGCGCGAGGAAGTCGATGACGCCCGAGAGGATGCGGTCCTGGAACTCGGCGAGCGGACCGTAGGGGCTCACCACCGGACCACCGCCGGAAGGCGGCATGCCGCCGGGCGGCATCCCACCAGGGGGCATGCCCCCAGGAGGCGGAGGGGGTGGAGGCGGCGGTGGCGGGAACGAACCACCGGGTGGGGGTGGGGGGGCACCACCACCGGGAGGCGGTGGACCCGAGCCCGGAGGCTGATCGGTCATGGACGTCCTCCCTTCAGGACCGGCGCAGCGTAGCCAACGTGCAGGTCCTGCCGGGCTGATCCCCTCCAGGACCGCTCCGATCGTCCGTAGGACCTTGAAACGGTCGCGGCGCGTCCGACGGATACCCCACGTGGCCATGTCCCACGGGGGCGGTCGCTCCCATCGGGCTGGCTGCGCTCCGCACCACTCGGATCGGAAGCACCAGTGTTCGACAAGGTCAGGATCCGCACCAAGCTCATCGCCATCGTCGCCGCGCCGCTGGTGGCGCTGCTGGCGCTCGTCGGTCTCGGCGTGGTGCAGCGCAGGGCCGACGCCGCACAGGCCTCTCGCGACGCGCACCGGATCGAGGTGACCGACGCGGCCGCCACGCTCGCCCACGAGATGCAGTCCGAGACCATCGCGACCGTCGCGTACCTGGGCGGCCGCGAGGACATCCGCCCCGACAAGGTCGCTTCCCACCGGCGCGACACGGACCGGGCGATCAAGGACTACCGGCAGGCGGTCCGCGGTGTGTCGGACCTCCAGCAGACCGACGAAGGCGCCATCCAGTCGTTGGACAGCCAGCTCGACTTCCTCTCGGGCCTGCGCGACCAGGTGGACCAGAAGGAGACCGACTGGTCGGAGATCTCCGGTCAGTACTTCATCGTCGACGACGCCATCCAGGGCGTGATCGCGGCGTTCGGCGCGGGGATCAGCGACCCGGACTTCGCGGCCCAGGCCCGGAGCCTCGGTGGCCTCGCCTCGTTGGCGTCGGCGTCCGCCCGTGAGGGCGCCATCTTCACCGGCGTCCTCTCCGAGGGCAGCTTCAGCGACCAGCAGCGCAACGGCAAGAACGTCACCGGTGAGGACCTGCGGGCGAAGTACGACGACGCGGTCGAGACGGCCAAGGTGCAGCTGGCGGTGTACAACGCGCAGGCCTCGGCCGACGCCCGCACCGTCCTGCGCAACAAGCTCTCGGGACCAGCGGTCGACGTCATCCAGGCGGCTCGCGACGCCGCGCCGAAGTCCGCCTTCGGCGAGCGCATCACCATCGACCCGACCCTCTACCGGCGGGCGACCCTCCAGCAGCTCGACGTGCTGCGCGGGGTCGAGACGACCCAGGCCCGTTCGCTCATCGACGCCGCACAGAGCCAGGTCGACAGCTCGACCCGGGCCGCCCAGTTCTTCCTCATCCTCGCGATCTGCATCACGCTCATGGCGATCGTGATCGCCGGCATCGTGTCCTCGTCGATCACCCGACCGCTGGCCAGCCTCACCGAGGCGGTCGACCAGGTCGCGACGCAGCAGCTGCCCCGGCTGGTCGAGTCCCTGCGGAACCCGGCCGAGGACGACGTCAAGCTGGTCGCCGACTCGGTCACCGACATCGAACCCGGGGGCGGCGTCGAGCTCGAGCACCTCGGCCAGGCCGTGACCGCCATCCAGCACGTCGCCGTCGAGGTGGCCACCGAGCAGGCCGCGCTGCTGCGCAAGGGGATCGGCGACATGTTCGTCAACCTCGCCCGCCGCAACCAGGCGCTGCTCGACCGCCAGATCGAGTACATCGACCAGCTCGAGAACGACGAAGAGGATCCCGATCGGCTCGACGACCTCTTCAAGCTCGACCACATGGCCACCCGGATGCGGCGCAACGCCGAGTCGCTCCTGGTGCTCGCCGGCGCAGAGCCCGCCCGCCGGCGGGGGCGCCCCGTGCCCCTCGCCGACGTGGTCCGCGCCGCGCTCGGCGAGGTGGAGGACTACACCCGCATCGACCTGCTGACGCTCGACGACGTGCTCGTCAAGAGCGGCGGCGCGCTCGACGTCGCGCACCTGCTGTCGGAGCTGATGGAGAACGCGACCCACTTCTCGCCGCCGGACACGCGCGTCGAGATCGTCGGTCACCGCACCCGCTCCGAGGGCTACGTCGTCTCGGTCACCGACCACGGCATCGGCATGACGCCGGACCAGATGGCCGACGCCAACGAGCTGCTCGCGAACCCGCCGCTGGTCGGCCTGGCCATGTCCCGGTCGCTGGGCTTCATCGTGATCGGCCGCCTGGCCGCTCGCGTCGGCGTGTCCGTGCGGCTGATCCCGTCGCCGACCGGTGGCGTCACCGCGATCGTGTCGCTGCCCTCGACCGTCGTCGAGGACACGCTGCCCCGCGAGGAGCTGGACGCCGAGCCCGTCGAGGCCGACGCGGCTGCGCCGGCCGAGGAGGAGGCCGCACCACCGTGGGCTGCGGAGCTCGGCATCTGGAGCACGCCCGACTCGCTGGCCGAAGCGGTGCCGGTCGACTCGGACGTGGACTACGACGAAGCACTCGCATCGCTGGTCGACGAGGAGTCGGTCGACGAGCCGGCCGCGATGGATGAGGCCCTCGATCTCGACGAGGACGAGGGCAGGGCCCGCCGCGAGCACCCGTCGACGTGGGCCGCAGCCCCTGAGCCGCCCCGCTCGGGTCCGCAGGCCCGACCGACGGCCGAGCCGGGCGACGCGCCGCGCAACCCGGACGAGCTGCCCGTCCGCCGACCGCGTGGCGGTGCCGCACCGGTCGAGACCGCAGCGAGCGAACCGGTCGGCGAGGTCGAGCCGGTGGCCGAGGTCGTCGAAGAGCCGGTCCACGGCGGTCTGTTCGGTGCCGGCGAGCCGTCCCGCTCGAGCGCGATGCCCGAGCCCCTGCTCGAGTCCAGCGCCCCCGAGCCCGAGCCTGCGCTCACCCCGCTCGCCAAGCGGCCGACTGCGGTCGACCGCCCGCCGACCGACGGCCTGTTCTCCACGTCGCCGCCGACCAACGGCAACGGCGGGAACGGGAACGGCAACGGCGGGAACGGGAACGGCAAGGGCCGCACGAGCGAGGCGAACGGTGCGGCCCCCGCCGCGCCCCGCCTGTTCGGCAACACCGACCGCCCGCCGCTCCCGATGCCCGGGACCGCACGGGTCAAGACCCCCCAGGACGCCCCGGAGACCGCCGAGCCCACCGCGCTCAGCGAGCGCACCTCGGCCGGTCTGGTGCGGCGCACGCCGCGCTCGATCGGTGCGAACGAACGTCCCCGCCCCGGCGGGGAGACCCCGGCCCGGGGGGTGACCACCACCCAGCGCTCGCCCGAAGAGGTGCGGGCGATGTTGTCCCGGTTCCGCACGGGTCAGCAGCAGGCGGCGGGTGCGCGCACCGAGCGCAACCCGTTCGACGATCCCACGACCGACGCCGGCAACGGCGCCGATCAGCCCAACGAGGACCTGTGATGACACTGAGCAGCGAAGCCCGGAACATCAACTGGCTGGTGACGAACTTCGTCGAGCGCGTGCCCGGCGTGAGCGAGGCGGTGGTGGTGTCGTCCGACGGCCTGCCCATGGCGGTGTCGCAGGGCCTCGACCGTGATGCGGCCGATCGCTTCGCGGCCGTCGCCTCCGGCTTCATCGGCCTCGCCTACGGCGCGGCCGGCCGCTTCGGCGGCGGAGCGGTCACGCAGATCATCATCGAGATGGAGCACGCGTTCCTGTTCGTGACCGGCATCAGCGACGGCAGCTGCCTCGCGGTGGTCGCCGGTGCCAACGCCGATGTCGGTCTCGTCGCCTACGAGATGGCGCTGCTCGTCGAGCGGGCCGGCACCGTCCTCACCCCCGAGCTGCGCGCCGAGCTGCAGGGCGCACTCCCTCTCTAGAAGCGGTCGACGAGGCACGTGATGGACGACGAGGACGGATCAGGGCTGCGGGTTCGCCCGTACGCGATCACCGGTGGCCGCACGCGCGCGAAGACGGAGGTGCAGATCGAGACGATCGTCGTCCGAACCGAGCGCGGCGAGAGCGCCGTCGGCCAGTGCGGCTTCGAGAAGGGCAAGATCCTCGAGCTCTGCGAGACGCCCCTGTCGGTGGCCGAGCTGTCGGCCCACCTCCACCTGCCCCTCGGCGTGACCCGTGTCCTCATCGGGGACATGACCGACGAGGGACTCGTCGACTTCAACCGTTCGCAGGCTGCCGGCGACCGCCCCAGCCTGCGGCTGCTCGAAAGGGTGTTCGATGGTCTCCAGGCCCTCTGACGCGGACCCGCACGGGTCGTCGCCGGCCCCGCTGCCGGTCAAGATCGTCGTGGCCGGCGGGTTCGCGGTCGGCAAGACGACGTTCGTCGGGTCGATCAGCGAGATCGAGCCGCTCACGACCGAAGCCGCCATGACCAAGGTGAGCGAAGGCGTCGACGACACCAGCAAGGTCGCGACCAAGACGACGACCACGGTCGCCATGGACTTCGGCCGCATCAGCCTCGGCTCGGACCTCGTCCTCTACCTGTTCGGCACGCCGGGCCAGGACCGCTTCTGGTTCATGTGGGACGACCTCGTGCGAGGCGCCATCGGCGCGGTCGTGCTCGTCGACACCCGCCGGCTCGAGGACTGCTTCCCGGCGGTCGACTACTTCGAGGAGCAGCGCATCCCGTTCGTCGCTGCGGTCAACTGCTTCGAGGGTGCGCCGGTGCACACCGTCGAGGCCGTGCGCGAGGCGCTCGGCGTCTCCCCGGACACCCCGGTCGTTCTCACCGACGCCCGTGACCGCCTCTCCACGAAGTCCACGCTCCTCGAGCTCGTCCAGCACGCGCTCGCCCGAGCCAGCGTCTGACCGGTAGTCCCCCCCCAAGGCGAAATTGGCCCGGTTCCCCGCGCATGGCGCGGCGATCGTGGCCAATTTCGGGCAGCGGGGGCGGTGACGGCATGCTCACGGCGTGCTGGCCGTCGTCCTCGTGCACTGGAACCAACCGGAGCGCTGCCTGAAGACGGTCGCCGCGTTCCAGGGCCAAGGCGTTCCGGTGCGGATCACGGTCGTCGACAACGGCTCGGACCAGAGCGCCCGTGACCACCTCGGGCGCGAGCTGCCCGACGACGTCGAGCTGATCGAGGCCGGCGGCAACCTCGGGTTCGGGCCCGGCGCGAACGTCGGGCTCCGTCGCTGGTTGGAGCAGGGCGAGGGGGAGTGGGCCGTCGTCGCGCCGCACGATGCCCTCCCGGGTGCGGGCTGCCTCCGCGCCCTGCTCGACGCGGTCGAGGCCCGACCGCTGGCCGGCCTCGCCTGCGCGGACGTCGGTGACGGGCACACGCCGTACCTCGACCCGTACTTCGGCGGCATCACGATGCCGGCCGGCGACGACGTCGCGCCCGACGGGTGGCAGGCGGCCGACTACCCGCACGGCACGCTCCTCGCGGCGCGGCGCACGTGCCTCGAGGAGATCGGCGTGTTCGACGAGCGCTACTTCGCGTACTGCGAAGAAGCCGACCTCGGGCTGAAGGCCCGGAAGGCCGGGTGGCAGGTCGGCATCGTCCGCACCGCGCAGGTGCGCAACCCGTACCTCGCCAGCCACGAGGACGTCGTCGACTACCTCATGCTGCGCAACACGCTGCTGCTCGTGCGCGAGCACTTCGGGCGGTACAGGTCGTCGGTCCGGTTCTGCATCGCGCTGTGGCACCTGGCCGACGGCCTCGCCCGCCCGCACCGCGAGCAGTGGATCTTCGCCCCCAAGGCCCGCGTCCGCGCGCTCAAGGACTACGCGCTGGGCCGCTTCGGCCCCCCACCCGCGTTCTGAAGGCAATACCGGTCGGAATCCGACCGGTATTGCCTTCGAACGTTCACTCCGGGTCGGGGACCATCGAGTCCATCGTCCAGTAGGCGCGGAGCGACTGGATGGAGCCGTCGTCGGCAAACGTGATCAGGTCGACGATGTCTGGCATGTGGGACCGGTTCTCGCCCGTGCCCGCGTAAGCCGACGCGGCGAACGTCGCTTCGTTGCCGATGATGATCGGGTCGTGCTTCGGCACGATGCGCAGGCCGCCACCGAGCATCGCCGACATGGTGTCGTAGAAGCCCTGGATCGCCTCGCGGCCGACGTTGGCCGGCGTGCCGACCGGGTCCTCCTGGGTCGCGTCCTCGGCGAACAGCGCGGCCCAACCCGCGCCGTCGCCCGCGTTGAAGCGGGCGACGTACTGGTCGAGGACGGCTCGGATCTCATCAGGCGTCGCCATGGAGGCGGACGCTAATGAATGTCCCCGCGCTCGGCTGCGGCGACGACCGGGCGCACCCGGAGCAGGTACCAGAGCGAGATGACCAGGCCGCCCACGACGGTGAGCACGCCGAAGGGGATCGCCACCATCCACACGACCTGGCGGTGCGACGACAGCGCCCAAGCCCACTGGGGGCGACGAGCGGCGTCGAGGAACGCCCACATCGACACGCCGAGCGGGACGCAGGCGAACACGGTGACCACGACCGCCCACGCGAACTGCCCGGCGGTGATCGAGTCGTGGGCCGCAGCGAGCACCAACCCATTCTGAAGGACGGGCCTGGCTCACCGAGCCAGGCCCGTCCTTCAGTTCTCAGGCGGCGGTCGCGAGGGACGCCTCGGGTGCGAGCGCGATGCGCAC
>JAFBAD010000353.1 GCA_019247975.1 Acidimicrobiia bacterium | reverse complement strand
TCGAGGATCTGACGGGCGACCGCGGGCACGCCACCGAGCGCGGTGAGATCCTCCTCCCGGGCGAGGCGGAGCGCTTCGTCCAGGTCCCACCGGGGCATCAGGACCATCTTCGACCCGCCCATCTGGCCGCCGACGATGGCCGAGATGCCGCCGATGTGGAACAGGGGACCGGTGGAGAGCGACGCCGACTGGCGTGGTGGGCGCGGCGGACGCTGGTCGACGATGGCGTTGCGGGTCGACGCGAACGCCATGTTCCAGAGGTTGGCGGTCATCGAGCGGTTGGTGATCAGCGCGCCCGTCGGCCGGCCGGTCGTGCCCGACGTGTAGAGGAGCGTGATCGGGTCGTCCCGATCGAGCGCCGGGATCTCGGCGTCGGGGATGGGATCGCCGCCGGTGAGGTCGTCGAAGGCCACGTCGCCCCGGTCGGACCGCACGCCGATCAGCGGGATGCCGTCGGGGCGACCGTGGCCGACGATGCGGTCGAGCCGTTCGTCGTCGGCCGCAACCACCGACGCGCCTGCGTCGCTGATCGCGTACGCGAGCTCCTCGCCGGTCCACCACGCGTTCAGCGGCACGAAGACCGCGCCGGCCAGCACCGCGCCCCAGAAGGACACGACGAACTCGGGCAGGTTCCGCATCGCGATGGCGACGCGGTCGCCCGGCGCCACGCCCAAGGTGGTGTGCAGCTCGCGGGCGAGGCTCAGCGAGCGGCGGCGCACGTCGGCGAAGGTCCAGCGCTCGTCGCCGTGGACGACGGCGACGAGCGCCTCGTGCGCCGCGCCCATGGCGAACACGTCGACCACGGTGCGGGGCGCGCGGACGAAGTCCCGCAGCGGCACGCCGTCGACCACGACGTCGGTGACCTCGAACGGCCCACCCGCGCCGATGAGGACGTCGAGCCTCGGGTCGTCGCGGTAGACCGGTGCGACGGGCACGGGGCAACCCTAAAACATCTAGAGGAATCTGAGGAGGAGCTGGTGACGGTCGATCTGGCGGGCAAGGTCGCGACGGTCACCGGCGCCGGCTCGGGCCTCGGCGCGGCGATGGCCCGCTGCTTCGCGGAAGCGGGCGCCGGAGTCGCGGCGCTCGACATCGACGAGGCCGGTGCAGCGGCCACTGCGGCCGCGATCGGCGACGAGCTCGGGGTGCCGACCACGTCGGTGCGGGTCGACGTCGGCGATCCTGCGTCCATCACCGCGGCGGCGAGCCACGTCGAGGCGACGCTCGGTCGCTGCGACGTGCTGTGCGCGAACGTCGGCGTGCAGCAGTTCGGCGCCATCGACGCGCTCAGCGACGAGGACTGGCAGTGGGTGATCGGGGTCAACGTCCTCGGCACGGTGCGGACGGTGCGCGCGTTCCTTCCGCTGATCCGCGCCGCCGAGGGGTTCCGCCGGATCGTGCTCACCGCGTCGTCGAGCGTGCTCTCGCCCGGCGTGCGGCTCGGTGCGTACCAGACGTCCAAGTTCGCGGTGATGGGCTTCGGCGAGACCCTGCGCGACGAGCTGGCCGGCGAGGGGATCGGGGTCACGATCCTCTTCCCCGGCGGCATGATCACCAGGCACCTGGAGTCCAGCGTGCTCGCCCGCCCGGCTGCGCTCGGGCCGACCGAGGTGGACCCCGCCGACCTCGACGCGATGCTCGCCCAGAAGCCGATGGCCGACGGCGACGTGGTCATGCCCGAGCACGCCATCCGCAACCTGCTCGCCGACCTGGAGGCCGACGAGCCCTACTCGGTGACCCACGGCTCGTACCGGCCGTACTACGAAGCCCGGCGGGACGCGATGGATGCGGCCCTGGATCGAATGGAGAGATCGTGAGCGACGACCAGGAGCTGCTGCAGCGGCTCGCGGCGATCGAGGAGATCAAGCAGCTGAAGGCCCGGTACTTCCGCTGCATGGACACCCGGCGCTGGGACGAGTGGGGGCAGGTGTTCGCCACCGACTGCGTGATGGAGGTGCCCGAGGCCGACATGGTGAACCAGGGGCGCGACGAGATCGTGCGCACCGTGAGCGGCGCGCTGGAGGGTGCCACCACCACGCACCACGGGCACATGCCGGAGATCGAGATCACCGGACCCGAGAGCGCCCGCGGCATCTGGGCGATGTTCGACTACGTCGAGTGGCCCGCTCCGGAGTCAGGCGACCGGGTCGGCCTCATGGGCTTCGGCCACTACATCGAGGAGTACACGAAGGCCGACGGCCAGTGGCGCATCAGCCGCACCCGGCTGGAGCGGCTGCGGGTCGACCCGCTGTGAGCGACGGGCAGGGGCAGCCGCAGCCGTCGGAGCACCCGAGCGCGTTCGCCGCGACCGCACCTGATCGTCCGGCGGTGATCGTGGCCGACACCGATCAGGTCACCACGTACGGCGAGCTGGAGGCCCGCTCGAACCAGGTCGCGCACCTGCTGCGGTCGCTCGGCGTGCACACGGGTGACACCGTCGCCCTCGTCCTCGACAACTGCGCCGAGTACTTCGAGGTCGCGTGGGCCGGGCTGCGGGCCGGGCTCTACGTCACCCCGATCAACTGGCACCTGTCCGCCGATGAGATCGAGTACGTCGTGCGCGACTGCGGGGCGAAGGCGGCGTTCGTGTCACCGTCGTGCGCTTCCTCCGTGCCCGACATCGGCGTGCCCCGGTACGTCGTCGGTGGCGACATGGACGGGTTCGCTTCCTACGCCGACGCGCTCGCGGAGCAGCCGGCCACGCCCATCGACGACGAGGGCGAGGGGCAGTGGATGTTCTACTCGTCGGGCACGACGGGCCGGCCGAAGGGGATCAAGCCGCCCGGGGTCGGCGGCCCGCTCGGCGCACCGACGGTGTTCACCGCGCTGGTGCGCGGCATGTACGGCGGGAGCGAGTCGACCGTGTACCTGAGCCCGGCGCCGCTCTACCACGCGGCACCCTCGGGCTGGGCCAGCGCGGTGCACCGGCTCGGCGGGACCGCGGTCACGACCAAGCGGTTCGACCCGGTGCAGTTCCTCGAGGCGATCGACCGCTACCACGTCACGCTCGCGCAGGTGGTGCCCACGCACATGGTCCGCCTGCTCAAGTTGCCGGAGGAGGAGCGGGCCCGCTTCGACCTGTCGAGCCTGGAGATCCTCGTGCATGCGGCGGCCCCGTGCCCGCCCGAGGTCAAGCGGGCGATGATCGAGTGGCTGGGGCCTCGGGTGTACGAGTACTACTCGGCCAGCGAAGGCGTCGGTTTCTGCGCCATCGGTCCCGAGGAGGCGCTGACCCACCCGGGCTCGGTCGGCCGCTCGCTGCTCGGCGCGGTGCACGTCGTCGACGCCGAGGGCAACGAGCTGCCGACGCGCGCCGAGGGCGAGGTGCGCTTCGAGGTGGCCGGCCGATTCGAGTACCACGGCGACCCCGAGAAGACCGCCAGCGTGTACGACGGGCGGGGCTGGGGCTCGCTCGGCGACATGGGCTGGGTGGACGAGGAGGGCTACGTCTACCTGACCGACCGGGTGTCGAACATGATCATCTCGGGCGGCGTGAACATCTATCCCCGTGAGGTGGAGGACGTCCTGATCGGCCACCCCGCGGTGGCCGACGTCGCGGTGATCGGCGTGCCCGACCCGGAGATGGGCGAGGCGGTGCGGGCGGTCGTCCAGCCAGCTGACGCCGCAGCCGACCCGGACGCGCTGGAGGCCGAG
>JAFBAD010000341.1 GCA_019247975.1 Acidimicrobiia bacterium | reverse complement strand
CAGCCGGTCGATCCGCTCCAGCAGCTCCATGTTGCTGCGGAGGCTCGTCAGCGGTGTCCGCATCTCGTGGCTCGCGTCGGACACGAGGCGCTGCTGTTGCTGTTGGGAATGGCGAACGGCGTCAACCATCGTCGCGAAGCTGGCTGCGAGGCTTCCGACCTCGCCGGTGGCCCTGACGTCGATGGGGGTTGTGAGGTCGAGCGTCGTGGCCATGCGGTGGGTGGCGTCGCGCAGTCGCGCGATCGGTCGCGCCAACCGGGTGGCGACCGCCCACCCCAGTGCCGCGGCCACCGCCACGGCCGCAGCGACGAGCAGCATCAGCCGCAGCCTGAGCCGGCTGAGAAGGGCGTCGGACTCTCCCAGGCTCCGGGCGATCTGGAGGAGGCCGCCGTCGTGCCACGGCGTGCTGAGCATTCGAAAGCGCGCACCGTCGATGTCGACGGTCCGGAGCTCGACCCGACCGGACGCGAGTGATCGTTCGTGCTCGGTAACAGGGAGCGTGGGGCCACCTGTGATGCAGCTGGTCACCACGCCGGTGGTTGACACGAGCTGCGCGGCCGATGCCGGCTGGAAGGAGCCTGCGTTGGCGCAGCCGGTGTCGTTGAGGCCGTGGGCGTCGCCGCGTCCGCCGCGGCCGTCGTGGTCACCCGTGTCCACGGTGTTGACCTCGGTGGCCCGGCTGCGAAGGGTGTCGTCGATCGTCCCTTGCAGCTGCGACGCAGTGGTCAGATATGACGCCAGGGCGGCGAACGCCCCTACGAGCAGCGCCACGGCCGCGAGGATCAGCGCGATGCGCCAGCGCAGCGTCATCGCTCGCGCACGACGAACCCCACACCGCGGACGGTGTGCACGAGCCGCTCCTCGCCTCCGGCTTCGAGCTTGGACCGGAGGTAGCCGATGTACACGTCGAGCGACCGCGACGAGGTCTCGAAGTCATAGCCCCAAACCCGCTCGTAGATGGTCTCGCGGGATAACACAACACCCGCGTTCCAGACGAGGAGCTCGAGGAGATCGAACTCGGTCTTGGTGAGGTCGAGCTGGCGCTCGCCGCGCCATGCGAGCCGCGCCGCCGGATCCAGGCGAAGGTCCGCGAAGCGCAGCTCTTGAGGCGATCCCGAGAGACTGCCGCGTCGCATGAGCGCCCGGACGCGAGCGGCGAGCTCGACGCCCGCGTACGGCTTGACGAGGTAGTCATCCGCTCCCGCGTCGAGACCGGCGACGCGGTCGCCGATCTCATGGCGTGCGGTGAGCATGAGTATCGGGAGCTCGGCCGACCGCCGGCGCAGCGTCCGGCACGCCGTGAGTCCGTCCATGTCGGGCATCATCACGTCGAGGATCACGAGATCGGGCAGGTCGCCGTCGACGACGGCGACCGCTTCGACCCCGGTCCGCACGGCGGTCACGTCGTAGCCCTCGAGTCGGAGCGTCCGCTCGAGGGAGTTGCGGACCGCTCGGTCGTCCTCGGCGATGACGACGCGACCCCCGGTCGTGGCTGACATGGCGACAGCGTAGGAACAGTGACCCGATGCCTTCGCAGCTGTCCCGGTTCTCTTACGAACTTCTCACTGTCTGCTGCCAGGGGCCTTACGCCGTACCGGGATCGTGAGCCATGTGCCAGATCGGCACTCGCCCGGGCCACCGACTCGGACGACCACATCACGAAAGAAGCACTCATGCATCCATTCCGCAAGATCCTCCTCGGTGGGGGACTGGCCGTCGCCGCGCTCACCGGCGGCGCGATCGGCGCCGGGTTCGTCGGCTCTGCCGGTGCCCAGACCGCCACCTCCACCACCCAGGCCTCGCCCTCGTCGAGCCAGTCTTCGACCTCGGCAGCCACGGCCGATCAGGACCACGGAACGCCCGACTGGAGCAAGGGCGGCCACCAGGCCAACGGCAAGACCGAGACGATCCTCACCGGTGACGCCGCGACGAAGGCCGAGGCCGCCGCGGAAGCCGCCGTGCCCGGCGCCACAGCGCAGCGGGCCGAGACCGATGCCGAGGGCGCGACCTACGAGGTCCACATGACCAAGAGCGACGGCTCGATCGTAACCGTCAAGCTCGACGCCTCGTTCAAGGTCACCGACACCATCGACGGGATGGGCTGATCACCGTTCCATTCGTCGGCCGGCGGCACGGGTGCACCTGCAGCCAGCACCCGCGCCGCCGGTTGACTAGTTCGTCGGTTCCTCGTCGGGGCAGCCGCTGTGGTGCGCGAACAGGCGCGAGCTGACGACCACAGCACCCGCTGAGCGGATCCGCACACGAGTCCATCCGCCTGCCGCCGGTTGGATGCAAGCACGACCCGCGGCCACGACCCAGGTGCGGGTGTAGCGGAAGCGGACGACCACATCGGTGGGGCGTTGGGCGACGAGCGTGAACTGCGCCGGTGAGTCGATGTCCAGTCGGGCGGCTCCGGTGAGCAGACCGGGCGATCCCGAAACCTTCCACACCTGCCAGTGGTGTCCGGTCCAGGTCGGTCGGAGATAGGGCAGGCCTCGCCTGATCAACGCGGCCTCGGCCTCGCCGGCCGGGTCGGAGGTCGCATCCGACAGCGCGACCCATGTGACGCCGTTGGCGTAGAGCCACCGCCGGTACGCGGTGGCGGTGAGCCGATCGCCGTAGAACAGCGGGTTCCGGGCCACGTCGATCTGCCGCTCCCAACCCCTGGCCAGGGGCACGTGGGTCGCGACGTAGGTCGCTTCCCAGTGTTGACTCGTCGGCGGGATCTCGACGCGCGCCGGACCCGGGAGCCGAGCGAGCTCGCGGACGAGGGGTTGGAAGTAGCTCTCGTCCCTTGTCGGGTCGCCTCGCGCGTGCGACAGCGCGGTGACGCCGCTGCTCCACTGCCAGATGAGCGCAGGCACTAGGAGGACGACGAGGAGGCGAGACCGCCTGGGCCAGCACGCGATGACCGCCAAGGCGGGAGCGAGGTAGGCGCCGAGGCGCACGAGGTTGCCTCCGACCGGGTTCTGGACCACGAACAACCCGACGCCGAGGATCCCGTAGAGGATCAGTCCGGTGCGGATCGCTCGCATGTGGGCGGGCACGGCCCACCATCCGACCGCGCTGCAGATGAGGACGGCCACGAGCTGGCCTGCGCTGAAGTCGTAAACACCAACCTCGTGGAACGCAAGCGCCGAGACGGTGAGCGGGACTGCGGTCGCCGACGCGGCGAGGAGCCGATCGAGGCGACCGTCTCGGTAGGCGACGGCCCATGCCGTCAACGTCAGCAGCAGGAACAGCCCGGCCAACGGGCTCGCGAGCGTGGCCCCGAGCGCGAGGACGGGTCCGAGCGCGCGTCGGCGAGCGTCGACGGCGACGAGGGCCCAGAGCCCGATCGCGAAGCCGGTCAGGAACGTGATCTCGCCGATCAACAAGGGGACGGCGGTCCCCGCTGCGAAGACCAGCGAGGCGGGGAGCGCGATCTTGCCGACGTGCGCGGTTGCGAGCCGGCTGAACCCGCCCGCCGCGGTGGCCGCCCCCAGCCAACCGACCAGTCGAAGCCCGAGCGCCCCTGCGAAGGCTGGGGTCAAGAAGCTGTAGGTGATCAGGTAGTGGCCGCTGTACCAGAACATGTCGAACGTCAGCCACCCGTACTGACGAAACACCGAGACGCGGTAGGTCTGCGCGGGCAGGTCCGACCCGTGCCATGCGAAGAAGATGACGGCGAGCGCGCACAGCGCTGCGACACCCGTCGCCACCCAGGTCCCACTCCGGGTCAGCACAACGAACTCTGGTTTGACGTGCGCTTTACAAACTTCTCACGAGCGGTTGCCGCAACGCTTACGACGGTCCCGAAGGATGGCCCTCGTGAGCCTCGCAGAACCCGCATCCGAGGGGCGCCAGTGAACCAGGTGCAACGCCGACGACGGTCACGCCGGCAGAACGCCGTGGTCGTCGCCATCGTCTCGGCAGTAGCCATCTGGGTCGGAGCGACCGCGCCGAGCGTCTCGCCCGTTGCCCCGCCGCCCGCCGCAGTCGCAGCACCGGTCACCTCGGCGCCGGCTAACCGGTGAACCTCGACATCGCGTCCCGCGTGCCGGCATCGGTGCAGTCGCGCGACGACTCGGGGGTCGAGCCGACCGATGTCCTCGGCCTCATCGCTCTCGGTGCTTCGCTGGTTGCGCTCTGGCCGATCTACCTCGCGCTGGTCGGCCCGGGCCCGTTGCAGCTCGTCGTGGTCACTGCGCACGTGTGCGGGATGCTTGCTGGCTACGGGGTGCTCGTGCTGATCGCGCTCATGGCTCGCGTCCCGATTCTGGAGCGTCGCATCGGCGCAGATGTCCTCAGCCGGTGGCACGCGGCTGGCGGACGAGCCGTGCTTGCTCTCGCGCTGGTCCACGGGGCCGCTGCGGTGCTCGCGTGGGCGCAGTCGCGCCGCGAGAACCTGATGCTCGCGATGTGGCACGTCCTGCGCCTCCCGGGTCTCATGGGAGCCACGGTCGGCACCGTGCTGCTCGTGACGGTCGCGGTGGCATCGATCCGCGCCGCCCGAAGGCGGCTCTCCTACGAGCGCTGGCACGCGCTGCACCTGCTGACCTACATCGCGATTGCGATCTCCTTCACACACCAGCTCGCCGGCCCGGACCTCGCGGGACATCGGCTCGTGCAGATCGCGTGGGCTCTGCTGTACGCCAACGTCTTCGCATCGGTCGTTCGCCACCGGGTCCTCACACCGCTGCGCAACGCGTCGCGCCACCGACTTCGTGTCGGTCGCGTCATCCCGGAAGCTCCCGGCGTGGTGTCGATCGAGATGGAGGGCGAGCACCTCGGCGAACTGGCCGCAGAGGCCGGTCAGTTCTTCCGCTGGCGGTTCCTCACCCCTGACCATTGGACGACGGCCCACCCGTTCTCCTTGTCCGCGCCCCCGAACGATCACCGGTTGCGACTGACCGTGAAGGCGCTCGGCCAGGGCAGCGCCGACCTGCAGCGCCTGCCCGCCGGCACCTGGGTCGTCGCCGAAGGGCCGTACGGGGCGATGACCGCCGAACGGCGATCCCGACCCAACGTGCTGCTCATCGCGGGCGGGGTCGGCATCACACCGATGCGGGCCCTGTTCGAGACGATGCCCATCGACGCAGGCGAGGACCTCCTCCTGCTGTACCGCGCCGCTTCTCCGCAGTACGTCCTCTTCCACGGCGAGCTCGAAGCGATCGCCGCGCGGCGGGGCGCCCGAGTGCAGTACCTCCTCGGAAAGGACCGGTCGTGCCTGACGGCTCCAGCACTGCTGTGGCGGGTACCCGACCTGATCCATCGCGACGTCTACCTCTGTGGTCCGCCGCCGATGGCCGATGCAGTTCGCGATGCGCTTCGTGATGCCGGGCTGCCCCAGTCCTCGCTTCACGAGGAACGCTTCGCGTGGTAGCGCAGCGGTGGACGGTCTGTCGACGATGTCGCCAACGTGACGATGGCTCCCTGAGTCTGCGCTGAACGACTGCGCGTCAGCCCTTGGAGAACGCGCTGATGGATCGCAGAATCGACCAGATGGGCTGGGTGCAGCGCTCGCGACACCTGGGGGTTCTGGGGACGGTGGTGGAGGTCTCGTCGGTTGCTGCTGACGAGAGTTCGCACGACATCGCGAACGCTGCAGTGCTCAGCGAAGTGGAGCGACTGCAGCGGGTCTTCGACGTGTTCGACGAGCGCAGCGAGCTGAGGTGCTGGGAGCGCGGGGAGGTGACGCCCTCGACCGACCTGGTCCGGGTGCTCATGCTTGCTGAGCGGTGGCGGGTGCGCAGCAGGGGCGTTTTCGACCCGGCGTCGGCTTCGTTGACGCGCGCCTGGGATGCCGGCACGGCACGAGGCGCGATCCCGACCGATGAGGAGCTCAACCGCATCGTGCAGACGATCGCGGCGCTGGAGCGGCCGGCGCCGCCGGCATGGCACCCGCCCGCCGTGCCGTACTCGTTGAACGCCATCGCGAAGGGTTGGATCGTCGATCGGGCGGTGGAGGCGGGTTGGGGAGCAGCGGACCTCGAGGCGGTGATCGTCAACGCGGGCGGTGACCTGGTCCATTGGGGCCCGTCCGCGGTGCGGGTGGGGATCGAGGACCCGCTGGCGCCCTACGACAACGTCGCACCGCTGCTGACGGTCGCCCTGCAGGACGCCGCGCTCGCCACGAGCGGTGGAGCCCGGCGCGGGTGGCAGATCGGCGAGACCTGGTACTCACATGTGCTCGACGCGCGCACGGGAAGACCGGTCGACCATCACGCGTCGGTGTCGATCGTCGCTCCCGATGCAGCGACTGCCGATGTCGTGGCCACGATCGTGGCCGTGTTGCGAAGCGAGGAGGCGCTTCGCTTCGTCGACGACCTTGAGGAGGTCAGATGCTGTCTCGTGTCGAGCTCCGGTGATGTCGTGTGGTCGGAGGGGTCCCCGGTCCTCAGCGGAGGGTCGTGATGGCGATCCACGAGGCGATGGCGCCGCCGGTGGCCGCGATGATCAGCGCGGACGTGCGCCGCTTTCGCAGCACCAGCTGCAGGCTCAAGCCGGCGAGTGCCGTCAGCACGAGAATGCCGGCGGATATGTCGATCACCCAGCCCCACGCGCGGTTGGTGGCCCGTCCGCGGTGGAGGTCGTCGAGAATACCGATCAGGCCCTGGTTCTGGATGTCGAGCTTGTAGGTGTTCGCGGCGACGTCGATGGTCACGTCGGCGGCGTAACCGGGGCCGCGGTAGCTGATGAAGCCCTGCGTCGAGGTCAGGCCGAAGTCGCTGACGTCACCGTGCACGCCATCGCTCTTGCGGAGGTACTGGCTCAACGCCAGCAGGTCCAGCTTCCCGTTGACGCGGGCGCTGCCCGGGATGTCGCCGGTCTTGGTGGACGTCGTGGCGTGCAGGCCGAAGGTCCACTCCGGGTGGTTCAGCGTGAGGCCGGTGACCCCGAAGAACAGGACGAGCAACAGCAGACCCATGCTCGAGTAGACGTGCACGAGCCGGGACCACCGCTGGACAACACCGGGACGGAACCGCCGACGTCGCCGGCGGCGGCTTTCCGCCGGTAGCTCTCCGGCCGCAACCGCGTGGTCGGATTCAGGTAACGCTGTAGGTGGCATTCGCATCGCTCAGCTCGCCGTCGCTCGGCAGAGCCAGCTTCTGGGGCTGGTCGCCCAAGGTCAACGAGGTGCGGATGAGCGAGTGCGGCCCGTGCTCCCTGGCGGACTCGATGCACACGAAGTACGCGCCGGGCGCGACCCGGGTGCCCGAGAGGTTCGTGCCGTCCCAGAGCAGCTGGTAGCCGCCGGGGGTACGAGTGGCACCGGAAACAGCGGTGAGCGCCGCCGAGGACCCGGAGGTCGTCGACCACTCCGCGAGCTCGGACAGGTAGCGCGACTTGGCCGCCTCGTACCAGACCGCAAGCGCCCGCACGAGCTCTCCGCCCTTGTCCTCGACCCAGACAGCGATGTACGGGTTGTTGACCCGCCCCCCGACACCCGAGGGCGTGTACGTGAACGAGACGGCGAGCTTGGCTGCTGCAGGGACGGCGCCGGCGCTCTCGTCTGCTGTTGCGGTCGTCGACGTGGCCGATGTGGTCGATGTCGCGGCGGTGGTGCTCGTCGTCGAGGCGAGGGCTTGGTCACCACTCCCGCCACCGCCACATGCGGCCAGGCCGCCGACGGCGGTCAGACCGATGACGGTGGCGCCGCCGCGCAGGAACGCGCGGCGGCTCACCTCCTCGAGCCGTGAACCCGGCGGCGCCTCCGGCAGCCGGTCGGACATCTGCATGTGTTCCCCTCGGAAGGCCAACGATCAGGTCGACGAGGACGAGGAGCTCGACGAGGACGAGGTCGAGGTCGACGGAGCGGCCGGTGCGTCACCGTCGTGGTCGCCACCGTCGTGGTCGCACCCTCGGCCGTGACCGCCGTCGCCGTCATGGCCCTCGTGTCCGTCCTCCACCGCGGTGAAGGAGCTGTCGAGGCGGACCTCGACCTGGCTGCCATCGGTCTTCGTGACCGTGACCTCGTATCCATCCCCGCTGACGTTCGTCGTGACCGCGCCGGCGGTACCGCCACTGACGGCGGCGACCGCAGCCGCCTTCGCCTTGGTCGCGGCATCACCG
>JAFBAD010000329.1 GCA_019247975.1 Acidimicrobiia bacterium | reverse complement strand
GGTCTCGTGCATCGGCCGTCCCATCAGGTCCTCCCTCCGGCGGTCGCGCCCATGATCGCCCGTCGGAGCGCGCTCGGCTCGGCCACCGCCGGCGCGATGGCCCAGCTCCAGCGGTGCTCGCCGGCCCGGACCCGGTACTGCGGGAGCGTGTCGGGCCCGCAGCTGAGCGTGCCGACGCCACGGTGCGCGACGTCGACGTGGACGACGGTCTCGGGCAACGGCCGCAGCTCGGTCAGGTCGAGCGCGGCGAAGAGGTCGGCGGCGGTGTGGTGCGAGGCCGACATGAACAGCTCGGCCGGGTCGAGCGCCATGATCGTCACGCCGTCCTTCGAGCGGGCTCCGGGCCGCAGCTGCAGCCACCGCGCCCCGCACACCAGGCCGTTGTCCTGCGGCATGAGGTACCTCGTGAACCGGTCGGTGACCGTGTCCTCCCACACCTCGGCCGTGGCACCGGCGCAGCGGTCGGGCTCGGTCTCCCACGGTCCGAGCCCGAACCAGCGCATGTGCTCGAGGCCCGCCGGCAGCCGGAACGACACGCCGACGCGAGGCAGGTCGTCGAGGCCGGGGAGGTCGGGGTCGTCCGGGATCACGACCCGGTGGTGGAACACGACCACCGGCACCGCGCGGCCTTCGCTCTGCTCGACGGAGAGCGCGTCGCGCTGCACGTCGTGGCGCACCCCGATCGCGGCGAGCGCGGCCTCGTCGCCGTCGAGCCCGGCGGCCAGCCACCGGCCCATCGGCTTGCCTGCGTTGATCCTGCCCCGCAGCCCGCCGTAGCCGAGCTTGAGCCCGTCGTTGTCGGTGGAGGCCCGCCACAGGTCGAGCCGCGGTGGGTGGGCGAACAGCTCGGTCCCGTCGTCGGGCACCGTGCGCACCGACGCCTCCGCCGG
This sequence comes from Acidimicrobiia bacterium, assembly GCA_019247975.1. Taxonomy (GTDB): domain Bacteria; phylum Actinomycetota; class Acidimicrobiia; order Acidimicrobiales; family Iamiaceae; genus JAFBAD01. Next base: position 2,907 of record JAFBAD010000329.1, on the reverse strand, counting down.
CGCGGCGCGCCGCGTCGTGGTGGGGACGGGCAGCTGATCCCACCCGAGCGGCGTCCCGGCCGGGCACCACGGCAGCTTGCGTCGGTTGGACCAGCGCACGGTCAGCGCGACCTCGCCGCCCCCGGCGTCGCGCCGCGCCTCGGCGAGCGCCGCCGCGACGTCGACCGGGAGGTCGACCACCGCGGACCGGCCCGGCGCGAGCGTCGGCGCGTCGAGGTCACCGCCGGCCACCGCGACGCCGTCCACGAGCAGCGCGACGCGCGCCTGCAGCCAGGACGTGTCGATGAAGTCCAGCCAGCTCGCGATCCGGACGCGGCCGGCTCGCAGCTGCCTCGGTGAGGCGTCGGTCCGCACCGGCCGGGCCAGCCACCGGTGCTCCCACAGCGCAGGGTGGGGCGTGAGGTCGGGACCCATGAGCCCGTCGGCGCAGAAGTTGGCGTCGTTGGGCTCGTCGCCGAACTGGCCGCCGTAGGCGAAGAAGGGCGTGCCGTCGGGCTTGGTCGAGACGAGGCCGTGGTCCTTCCACTCCCAGATGAACCCGCCCTGCAGGCCGGCGTGCGACTCGATGGCGGCCCAGTAGTCGGCGAGGCTGCCGTTGCTGTTGCCCATCGCGTGCGAGTACTCGCACAGGATGAGCGGCCGCGGGTCGTCGCCCCCGTGGCCGCCCCGCTCGGACCACGCGACGATGTCGCTGATCTCGGTGTACATCGGGCACACGACGTCGGTGACCGGCGCCTCGGCGTACAGGTCGGCGAAGATCGCGCCCTCGTAGTGCAGCGGCCGGGTCGGATCGGTCCGCCGGATCCACGCAGCGGCGGCGTCATGGTTCGGGCCGTGGCCCGACTCGTTGCCGAGCGACCACAGGATGATCGACGGGTGGTTGCGGTCGCGCAGCACCATGCGGCTGCACCGCGACACCCACTGCGCGAGGTAGCGCGGGTCGGCGCACAACGTGTGCATGAAGGCGTGCGCCTCGATGTTCGCCTCGTCGATGACGTAGAGCCCGAGCTCGTCGCACAGGTCGTAGAAGCGGTGGTCGTTCGGGTAGTGCGACGTGCGCACCGCGTTGAACCCGAAGCTCTTCATGGCGACGAGGTCGGCCCGCATGTCCTCGACCCGCACCGCCTTGCCCCGCTCGGGGTGGTGGTCGTGCCGGTTCACGCCGCGCAGGTACACCGGACGGCCGTTCAGCAGGAGCTGGCGGTCGCGCACCTCGACGCTGCGGAAGCCGCAGCGCTGCGTGACCACCTCGACCACGCGACCCTCCGGGTCGCGCAGGGTGACGAGCACTCGGTAGAGCTCGGGGTCCTCGGCCGACCACGGCCGGACGTCGGGCACGTCGGCCTCTGAGCGCACCTGGTGGCCGTCGAACGAGAAGAACCAGCCCTTCACTGGCACTGGGTCCCGGCCGAGATCCACGACCGCTCGGCCGGCCAGCGTCTCGAGCCGCGTCTGCACCGTCCAGCCCGCGACGAGCGACGCGTCGTCGCCGAAGTCGACCGACGTCGTCACCCGAAGGTGGCCGCTGGCGTCCGCCTGCACGGCCACGTCGGCCACGTGGACCGGCGCGTCCGCCCGCACGAACACCGAGCGGTGGATGCCGGCCATCCACCAGTGGTCCTGATCCTCGATGTAGCTCGCGTCGGACCAGCGGATGACGCGACAGGCGAGCGAAGCGGCCCGACCGGGCCGCACGTGCTCGGTGATGTCGAGCTCGGACGGGAGGCGGGAGTCCTTGCCCATCCCGACCCAGGTGCCGTCCACCCACACGTCGAGCACCGACTCCGCGCCGCCGATGTGGACCACGATCCGCCGTCCCTCCCACGCCTCCGGCACCGTGAACGTGGTCCGGTACAGCCCGGTCGGGTTGGCGTCGGGCACCTCCGGCGGTCGGGCCCGGAACGGCATCAGCACGTTCGTGTACTGCGGTCGGTCGAAGCCCTGCATCGTCCAGTTGCCGGGCACCTCGATCGTGGTCCAGCCGGCGCGATGGCCGCGTGACGTCCAGCCCTCCGGCGCGTCCTCGGGCCGGTCGACCAGCTGGAACTGCCAGGTGCCGTCGAGGCGGAGCACCCACGGGCTGCGCTCGCGCGCGAGGCCGGGCTCATCGGTGGGACCGTCGCGGTCGGCTCGGCGGGCCGATGGCGCGTCCGGGAAGGGGATCAGCGGGGCTCGCATCGGCAGGCGGCCGCTCTCGACGACCTCGGGCCGCCGCCAGTGGTCGTGCATCGGTTGGGATGATCGCAGACCCGCAGCTACCTCCCCGCCATCGCCGGGTGCTCGACTGCTCCGAGCGCCGATCAGCGGCGGGGGCCGGTGAGCTGCCTCCACGACTCGAGGTCGCGATCGTCGGCGGGCCGGCCGACGCGGGTGACGACGTCGACGTCGGGCGCTTCGCTGCGCAGCGCGGCCGCCGTGCACCGCTCCTTCGGGCGGGTCGAGAACGGATCGAACCGGTAGTGCCGCAGCGCGTTCTCGTGGGTGATCTTCGCCGCCGCGTCGGCGGGCGCGTCGGCCAGCAGCGCGGCCAGCTCCTCGGGCGCCTTGGGCCAGGTGCCGTCGGAGTGCGGGAAGTCCGACTCCCAGCAGAGGTTGTCGACGTTGAACTCGTCGAGCAGCTTCACGCCGATCGGGTCGTTGATGAAGCAGCAGAGGATGTGCTGTTGGAACACGTCCTTCGGACCACCGTGGTGCGCGCCGAAGTCATGCTTGGTCCACCCCGAGTGCCGGTCCTGCACGTGCTCGGCCCGCCAGACGAAGTACGGGATCCAGCCGACGTCGCCCTCGGTCAGCGAGAAGCGCAGGTCCGGGAAGCGATCCCAGAAGTCGGCCCACAGCAGGTCGCCGAGCGTGAAGATCGTCATCGTCGACGACAGCATCATCTTCACCGACGCGGGCGCGTCGCTC
>JAFBAD010000085.1 GCA_019247975.1 Acidimicrobiia bacterium | reverse complement strand
ACGATCGTCACACCGCGATCGGCCGTCACGAGATCCGCGCCGTCGTACGCCCGGTCGAGCCCGAGCGCCATGCAGAGCTTGGCCGGGCCGCTGCACAGGTCGCGGTCCCGCCGGGCCGCCGGACGCGCCGCTCGCATCTCCTCGATGCCCCGCAGCGGCGCGAGCGCGCGGAGCAGCACCGCGATCCCCACGCCCTCCTCGCCGCAGACCGCGTTCGCGCACCAGTGCATGCCGTAGGTGAAGTACACGTACAGCCCGCCGGGCGGACCGAACATCGTGGCGTTGCGGGTGGTCTGGCCCCGGTAGGCGTGGCTGCCCGGGTCCTCCGCCCCGCAGTAGGCCTCGACCTCGACGATGCGCCCCGCCCGGCGGCCGTGGACGAAGACCTTGCCGAGCAGCTCCGGCGCGACCTCGCGGGGGTCGCGCCGGTAGAACCGGCGCGGCAGCCGGCGGCCCAGCCTCGTCACGCCGGGATCGGCGGACCGAGACCGGCGCGGACGTCGTCGGGCACGACCATCTTCGTCGTCGTGCCCGGTTCCACGCAGACGTAGGTGATGCGCGCCTCGAACACCGGCCGCTCCTCGACCGTGCCCCGGTAGCGGGCGACGAACGACGTGGTCCCGAACCGCTCGATGCCCACGTCGATGGCGAGGACGTCGCCGAAGGTGGCCGAGCCCTGCCACTCGAGCTCGACCCGGATCAGCATCCAGTCGAAGTGGTCGTCGAAGGTGCCGAACACCTCGTACAGCCACGACCCCATCGCGTCCTCGATGTAGGTGAGGTAGTGCGCGTTGTAGACGACCTTCTGCATGTCGCACTCGTGGTACCGCACCCGCACCTGGGCGCGGTGGGGCCAATCGGTGGACATCAGATGCGCTGCTGGTCCTTCACGAGGTCCTCTTTGTAGCGGGCGAGCTGCGCGGCGACGGCGTCCGGCCCGGCTCCGCCCCGGGTCGTGCGTCGCGTGACCGTCACGCCCGGCTCGAGCAGCGCGGCCGCGTCCTCACCGAGGTCGGGGTGGGCCTGCACGAGGTCGGCCAGGGGCACCCGACGCTCGATCGCATCGCGGACGAGCCCGCCGACGACGACGTGCGCGTCCCGGAAGGGCATGCCGCCCGACACGAGGTGCTCGGCCAGATCGGTGGCGGCGCCGTGGGGGACGTCGGCGGCCCGCTGCATGCGCTGCAGGTCGAAGTCGGAGCTCGTCAGCAACCCCCGCAGCGCGGCGATCGCGAGCAGCACCTGGTCGACCGAGTCGAACAGCGGCTCCTTGTCCTCCTGCAGGTCCCGGTTGTAGGCGAGCGGCAGGCCCTTCAAGGTCACCAGCAACCCGGTGAGGTTGCCGATTAGCCGGCCCGTCTTGCCCCGGGCCAGCTCGGCGATGTCCGGGTTCTTCTTCTGCGGCAGCATCGAGCTACCGGTGCTGTAGGCGTCGTGCAGGTGCAGGAAGCCGAACTCCTCGGTCGACCACAGCACGACCTCCTCACCGATGCGCGACAGGTGCACGCCGACGAGCGCGAGGTCGAACAGGGACTCGGCCACGAAGTCGCGGTCGGACACCGCGTCGAGCGAGTTCTCGAACGCGGCGTCGAACCCGAGCACCTCGGCGGTGAACTCCGGGTCGAGCGGCAGCGACGAGCCTGCCAGCGCGCCGGCGCCGAGCGGGCACACATCGGCCCGCTGCCGGGTGGCCAGCAACCGGTCGACGTCGCGACCGAGCGCCCACCCGTGGGCGAGCAGGTGGTGGGCGAGCAGCACCGGCTGCGCCTGCTGGAGGTGGGTGTAGCCCGGCAGGTACGCGTCGCCGGCGTCGGTGGCGAGCTCGGCGAGCGCGCCGCGGAGCTCGTGCAGGCGCAGCGCGACCGAGGTCAGCGAGCGTCGCGTGTACAGGCGCAGGTCCGTGGCGACCTGGTCGTTGCGGCTGCGGCCGGTGTGGAGCTTCGCCCCCGCCGGCCCGGCCAGCTCGGTCGTGCGCCGCTCGATCGCGGTGTGGATGTCCTCGTCGCTGGCCAGGAAGGAGAACGTCGCCGCCTGCAGCTCGTCCTCGATCTGGTCCAGCGCCGTGCCGATCGCATCGGCCTCGTGCGGCGTGAGGATGTGCGCCCGCACCAGGCCCGACACGTGCGCGCGGGACCCGGCGATGTCGTCGGACGCGAGCCGTCGGTCGAAGGGCAGGCTGACGGTGAAGGCCAGCAGCTCGTCGGAGGGCGCGGCCTCGAACCGGCCGTGCCACAACGTGTTCACGTGTGCGCGCGGTCCGAGCCCTGCCGGGCCGCCCACGTCTCGATGCCGAGCCCCCAGAGCCGCACGAACCCGGCCGAGTCCTCGTGGCGGAACCGGTCCGCGGCGTCGTAGGTCGCGAGCTCGTAGTCGTACAGGCTGTGCGGGCTCCGCCGGCCGGTCACGACGCAGCTGCCGGGCTCGAGGTGCAGGCGCACCTCACCGGTCACGAACTCCTGGCTCGAATCGATGAACGAGTCGAACGCCTGCTTGAGCGGCGAGAACCAGAGACCGTCGTACACGAGCTCCGCGTAGCGCGGCTCGATGCGCGCCTTCTCCCGCTCGAGGTCGCGCTCGAGGCAGATCGACTCGAGATCCTTGTGGGCGAGGATCAGGGCGAGGCTGGCCGGGCACTCATAGGTCTCGCGGCTCTTGATGCCCACGCGCCGGTTCTCCACCATGTCGATGCGACCCCAGCCGTAGGAACCAACGACGTCGTTCAGCGTATCGATGACCTCGAGCATGCCGAGGCGGCGACCGTCGATCTCCACCGGGCGACCCTGCTCGAACCCGATGATCACGTCGCGCGGCTCCGACGCCCGCACCTTCGTCATCGACCACACCCCGACCGGCGGCACCGCCCACGGATCCTCCATCTCGCCGCACTCGATGGCCCGGCCCCAGAGGTTGTCGTCGATCGAGTACACCTTCTCCTTCGTCGCCTGGATCGGGATGTCGTGGCGGTAGGCGTAGAGGATCGACTCCTCCCGGTTCATCCCCCAGCCCCGCACGGGGGCGACCACCTCGAGGTCCGGTGCGAGCGCTCGCGTCGAGACCTCGAAGCGGACCTGGTCGTTGCCCTTGCCGGTGCAGCCGTGCGCGACGGCGTCTGCGCCCTCGTTGCGCGCCGCGGCCACGAGGTGCTTGACGATCACCGGGCGGGACAGCGCGGACACCAGCGGGTAGCGACCCTCGTAGAGCGCGTTCGCCGCCAGCGCGGGCGCGACGTACTCCTCCGCGAACTCCTCGCGCGCGTCGACGACGAGCGCGTCGCGCGCACCGGCCGCGAGCGCACGCTCGCGGACGACGTCCCAGTCGTCGGAGGTCTGACCGACGTCGACGGCCATCGCGATGACCTCGACGCCGAGCTCGTCGATCATCCAGCGCACCGCGACGCTCGTGTCGAGGCCGCCGCTGTAGGCGAGCACAACCCTCTTAGCCAATGGTTCCTCCTAGAGACCAGCAAGCTCACGGAGGGCGTCGGCGGCGCGTCCGCCGGCCCCCTCCATCACGACCACGATCAGCGTGTCGTCACCGGCGACCGTGCCGAGCACGTCCGGCAGATCGGCACGGTCGAGCGCCGAGCCGACCACGTGCGCGGAGCCTGGTGGCGTCCGCAGCACGACGAGGTTGGCCGACTGCGCGACCTCGACGACCCACTCGCCGAGCACGCGGCGCAGGTGGTCGCTCGGCGCGCGCTGCTCGCTCGGCAGCTCGGGGATCGCGTAGACGGACTCACGGTCACCCGCGCGGACGCGGATCGCGCCGAGGTCGGCCAGGTCGCGCGACACGGTCGCCTGCGTGGCCCGCACGCCCTCGCCGGCCAGCAGGTCGACCAGCTGCTCCTGGCTGGCCACCGCGTGCTGGGTGAGGAGCTTCGCGATCACGTGCTGGCGGCGGTTCTTCCCGGTACGAGCCGGCCCGTCGTCGACGGCCGGCGTCATGGCTGCATGTCCCTGATCAGGAACCAGAGCGCGGCACGCGCCGCGTGCATGCGGTTGGTCGCCTGGACGAACACCCGGCTGCGCGGCCCTTCCAGCGCGTCCTCCGTGACCTCTTCGCCGCGGTGCGCGGGCAGGCAGTGCAGCAGGATCGCCCGCTCCCCCGCCTGCTCGAGCAGCGCGCCGTCGACGGTGAACCCCTCGAACGCGCGGCGGCGGACCACCGCCTCGGCCTCCTGCCCCATGGCGTACCAGGTGTCGGTGGAGACGACGTCCGCGCCCTTGACCGCCTCGACGGCGTAGGACGAGACCTCGATGTCCGCGCCGGGGATCGCCCGCACCCGGTCGAGGTCGGCGTCGGTCGGCGCATAGCCGGACGGGCAGGCGAGGCGCACCCGGATGCCGACGAGAGCACACGCCAACGCGAGCGAGCGGGCCACGTTCGAGTAGTCGCCGACCCATGCGAGCGTCAGCCCGCTGAGCGTGGCGAACTCCTGCTGGATCGTCAGCAGGTCGGCCAGCGCCTGCAACGGATGGCCCTCGTCGGACAGCAGGTTGACCACGGGCACACCCGAGACGGCGGCCATGCGCTCGAGCTTCTGGTGCTCGAACACGCGGGCGCCGATCGCTGCGTGGTAGCCGCTCAGCGCGCGGGCGATGTCCTCCGGGGTCTCGCGGACGCCGATCGAGATCTCGTCGGCCCGCACGGACACCGGGTGACCGCCCAGCTGCACGACGGCCATCTCGGTCGAGTGGCGGGTCCGGAGCGACGGCTTCTCGAAGAGCAGCGCCACCCCGTGCCCGGCGAGCACCAGGTCGGGCCGCTCGCCCGCGAGCACCAGGACCTCGTGCACCTCGTCCGCAGAGAGGTCGTCGATCTCGAGCAGGTGGCGCATCACGAGCTCGCGGTGCGGGCGAGCGCGGCACCGAGGATGTCGCCGGCCCGGTCGATGTCCTCGTCGGAGACCAGGAGGGACGGCGCGAGCCGGATGGCGGACGGCGTGACCGCGTTGGCGATGAGCCCACCTGCGAGCGCCTCGGCGACCACCGTGCGGGCGTCGAGGCCGTCGAGCTCGGCTGCGATCAGGAGGCCCAGACCCCGCACCTCGGCGACGCCGTCGAGCCCCTCGAGGACCTTCGTGAGGCGCGCCCCGGCCCGCTCCGCGCGCGCCGGCACGTCCTCGGCCTCCATGGTGGCGAGGACGGCGCGGGCGGCGGCGGTGGCGAGCGGCTGGCCGCCGTAGGTCGTCGCGTGATCCCCCGGCTCGAAGGCTGCAGCGACGTCGGCCCTGGCCCAGCACGCCCCGATCGGCACGCCGTTGCCGAGCGCCTTGGCCATCGTGACGACGTCGGGGACGACGTCGAAGTGCTGGTGCCCGAACCACCGGCCGGTGCGGCCGAGGCCGGTCTGCACCTCGTCGACCATGAAGAGGATGCCCCGCTCGTCGCAGATGCGCCGGACGCCCTCGAAGTACTCGCGGCTCGCCGGGTTCACGCCGCCCTCGCCCTGCACCGGCTCGAGCAGGATCGCCGCAACGGACGGGTCGAGCGCGCCCTCGAGCGCGTCGAGGTCGTTCCACACGACGTGGCGGAAGCCCTCCGGCAGCGGCTGGAACGGCTCGTGCTTCGCAGGCTGACCGGTCGCGTGCAGCGTCGCCAACGTGCGGCCGTGGAACGAGCCGAGCGCGCTCACGACGACGTGCCGGCCCCGCCCACCGAACTTGCGGGCGAGCTTGAGCGCGCACTCGTTGGCCTCGCCGCCGGAGTTGGCGAAGAACACCTGCCCGCCACCACCGAGCAGGCGGTCGAGGGTGCGGGCGACCTGCCAGTTGTGCTCCGTGCCGAACAGGTTGGACACGTGCAGCAACCGACGGGCCTGTTCCGCGATCGCGTCCGCCACCGCAGGATGCGAGTGGCCGAGGCTCGTGACCGCGAGCCCGGACAGGAAGTCGAGGTACTCGTGGCCGTCGGCGTCCCACACCCGCGAGCCCTCGCCCCGCACGAGCATGAGCGACGGCGGGCCGTAGGTCGGCATGAGCGGGCAGCGTTCGAGATCGTCCGGTGCGTGCATGGCGGCGTCGTGGGTGGTCGTCACGCAACTGCTCTCTCGGTGCGGATGAGCATCGTCCCGACGCCTGCGTCGGTCAGGAGCTCGAGCAGCACCACGTGCGGCACCCGGCCGTCGAGGATGTGCGCGGAACCCACGCCACCTGCGACCGCCTCGACGCACGCCTCGAGCTTCGGGATCATCCCGCCGGTCACGACGCCGTCGTCGATGAGCAGCCGGGCCCGGGCGACGGTGAGCCGCGACACGAGGCTGGCCGGATCGGCCATGTCGGTCAGCAGCCCGGGCACGTCGGTCAGGTAGATGAGCTTCTCGGCCCGCAGCGTCTCGGCGATGGCGATCGCCGCGCTGTCGGCGTTGATGTTGTAGGCCTGCCCGGCGCCGTCGCTCCCGATGGTCGAGATGACCGGGATGAAGCCGTCGCCGAGGAGGGTGTCGAGCACCCGGTCGTCCACCTCGGCGACGTCGCCGACGAAGCCGAGATCGGCGTCGCGCTGGCGGGCGATGATCAGGCCGGCGTCCTCACCGCTCAGGCCCACGGCGCGGCGGTCGTGCCGGTTGATCGCGGCGACGATGTCGCGGTTGACCTTGCCGGCGAGCACCATGCGGGCGACGTCGAGGGTGTCGGCGTCGGTGACCCGCAGGCCGTCGCGGAACTCGGGCTCCATGCCGAGCCGGCCCATCAGGTCGCCGATCTGCGGACCCCCGCCGTGGACGACGACCGGCCGCATGCCGACGGCCCGCAGCAGCACGACGTCCGCCGCGAACGAGTGCGCGAGCGCGTCGTCGACCATCGCGTTGCCGCCGAACTTCACGACCACGGTCGCGCCGGCGAACTGCTGGATGTACGGGAGCGCCTCCACCAGGATCGACGCGCGGGTGGACGCGTCGATGCCCGAGAGGTCGGCCGGTTTGAACGGGTCGCCGTGCATTTAGGAGGTTCCCATGTTCTCGTCGACGTAGGCGTGGGTGAGGTCGTTGGTCAGCACGTGGGCCGTGCCGTCGCCGAGGCCGAGGTCGGCGACGATCGAGAGATCGCGGTCGGCCATGTGCGTCGCCACCGCGTCCTCGTCGTGCGCGACCGACACGCCTTCGCGCGCGACCACCACCCCGCCGTAGGACACCGACAGCCGGTCCGGGTCGAAGGCGATGCCGGCGCTCCCGAGGTCGCTCGCCACCCGGCCCCAGTAGGGATCGCACCCGTACCACGAGCACTTGGTGAGCTGGCTCGTCGCGATCGCCCGCGCACCACGATCGGCGTCCTCGTCGCTGGCCGCGCCCCGTACCTCGACGCGCACGACCTTGGTGGCACCCTCGGCGTCACGCGCCATCTGCGAGGCGAGCGACTCGCACACCTCGGCGATCGCGAGCTCGAGGTCCCTCGGGTCGTCCGGCGCGCCGGCCACCCCGCTGGCCAGGATGATCACCGTGTCGTTGGTCGACATGCAGCCGTCCACCACGAGGCGGTTGAAGCTCCGGTCGACACCGGCCCGCAGGTGATCGGCGAGGGTCGCGTGGTCCACGTCGGCGTCGGTGGTGAGGACGGCCAGCATCGTCGCCATGTGCGGCGCGAGCATCGCCGCGCCCTTCGCCATGCCACCGACGGTGAGCCCGCCGCGCGTGACCGCGGCCTCCTTGCGGAAGGTGTCGGTCGTGCGGATCGCTTCGGCCGCGTCGACGCCGCCCTCCGCGCTGCGGGCCGCGACGACCGCCGGGATGCCGCTGAGGATCGCGTCGATCGGGAGCGGGATGCCGATGAGGCCGGTCGAGCACACGAGCACCTCGTCGGCCGCACGACCGAGCTCGGTCGCGACGCCTGCGCACATCTGCTCCGCGTGCTGCCGGCCAGGTCCCCCGGTGGCCGCGTTCGCGTTGCCGCTGTTGAGCACCACGGCAGCCGCCCGGCCTCCGGTCGCCTCGAGGTGGGCGCGCGACGTGAGGACCGGCGCCGCCGTCATCTTGTTGGCCGTGAAGACCGCTGCGGCGGGCACGGCCTCGCCCGTCGCGGTCGCGACGAGGGAGAGGTCCGGGTCGGCCGGCTTCACACCGCAGTGGACGCCGGCGGCCACGAAGCCCCGGGCCGCGGTGACGCTCACGGGTAGAGGCCCGCGGTCGCGAGGCCGGTGGTCTCGGGGAGCCCGAGCAGCAGGTTGGCGCACTGCACCGCCTGGCCCGCCGCGCCCTTCACCAGGTTGTCGAGCGCCCCGCAGGCGACCACCCAGCCCGTGCGGGGATCGACCACCACCGACACATGAGCGGTGTTCGAGCCCTGGGTCGCCTTCGTCGACAGCGCGCCGTCGCGGGCGACGACGAACGGCTCGCCGGCGTACGCCGCCCGCACGACGTCGCCTGCGTCGTCGGTGGTGAGCGAGCTGTCCACCGGACGTGCGTAACAGGTCGCGAGGATGCCCCGGTTCATGGGCGCGAGGTGGGGCGTGAACACGAGCTGCGCACCGATGGCCTGCTCCATCTCGGGCGTGTGGCGGTGGGTCAGCAGGCCGTAGGTGCTGAAGTCCTCGTCGACCGTGCAGAAGGTGGTGGAGGGCTTCGGCGGGCGGCCCGCACCGGAGACGCCGCTCGCCGCGTCGACGATGATGCCCGTGGTCTCGAGGAGCCCGGCCCGCACGAGCGGTGCGAGTGCCAGCGCAGCCGCGGTGACGTAGCAGCCGGGCGCGGCGACGAAGTTGGACACGAGGATGTCCGGCCGGAAGAGCTCGGGCAGCCCGTAGGCGAAGTCGGCGATCCGCTCGGGACAGGTGTGGGCCTCGCCGTACCAGGTCGGGTACAGCGTCGGGTCCTTCAGGCGGAAGTCGGCGGCGAGGTCGACGATCCGGCCGACCCGACCGTCGAGCTCGCCGAGCAGCCGCTGGCTCTCGCCGTGCGGCAGGGCCAGGAAGACGAGGTCGAGGCCGTCGACCGCCATCGGGTCCCAGGCCTCGAAGACCTGATCGCCGTAGTCCGCGGCGAGGTTCGGGTACAGGGAGGCCACCGGCTCGCCCGCCTGCGAGGTGCCCGTCGCGACGGCCACGTCGAGCTCGGGATGCGATGCGGCCAGGCGCAGCAGCTCCGCACCCGCGTACCCCGACGCGCCGACGACACCGACCTTGGCCATCAACCCAGCCTATACGTAGCCATGCATGGATATGCAACTGAACACCAGCTGAAAGCCGGGGCCTCGCCAGGGCACCCCGGCGGCGCGAGGTTAGGCCGACGATCACACGCTGGGGACGGTCGCTGGACCGTCCGAAAGGGGCCTCCCATGAAGGGTGCTACTGGCCGGGTGTTCCGCATCGCTCTCGCGGCGACCGCGATGGTCGGGCTGGCGCTGACGTCTGCGTCGGTGCCCGCATCGGCGTCGTCGTCGTCCGGTGCGACGTGGAGGACCATCTCGCAGGGCTATGACAACCCGCGCGACATCGTCGTCGGCGCGGATGGTCGGCTGTTCGTGGCCGAAGCAGGCAAGGGCGGTCCGAAGTGCGTCGGCGGCGACGAAGGCAACATCTGCCCCGGCATGACCGGTGGCATCAGCGTTGCGAGCAAGACCGGGCCGGGTCACCACCGCATCGTGAGCGGCCTCGCGTCCCTCTCGGACACCGGCGGCGTCGCCGCGACCGGTCCCGACGGCATGTCCCGCAACGCCGACGGCAGCATCTTCACCGTCATCACCAGCTGCCCGCAGCAGGTCCGAGGGCTGCCGGCCGGGGCGTTCCCTTCGAGCCTGGTCGACTCGGTCGCTTCTCAGGCCGGACAGGTCCTGAAGGTCGAGGGTCCGGACCGCGTCTCGGAGAAGGGCGGCGTCGGAGGGTTCGACTGGACCTGGAGCCAAGGCCACACCCACCTCGTCCCCGGTCAGTTCCCTGACTGCGACCCGTACGGGATCCTCACCGAGGGCCAGACCCACTGGGTGGTCGACGCCGCGTCGAACACGCTCGATCGCGTGCTTCCCAACGGCAACGTGAGCGTCCAGGCGTTCATCCCGAACCCGCGCGTCTCGGACTCGGTCCCGACCTGCCTCGACCGTGGCCCGGACGGCGCGCTCTACATCGGCGAGCTGACCGGCGGGGGCAACGGTCCCGGCGCATCGGTGGTGTGGCGGGTGGTCCCCGGACAGAAGCCGACCGTCTGGGCCAGCGGCCTCACCGCGGTCACCGGCTGCGGCTTCGTGAACGGGCAGTTCTACGCGAGCGAGTTCTCGACCCTCGGGTTCGAGAGCTTCCAGCCGTTCACCGGCGCGGTGGTCCGCGTCGCACCGCACAGCACCAAGCCGGTCGTGGTCGCCAAGGGCCTCAGCTTCACGAACGGCTTCGCCAGCGAAGGCAACTCGATCTGGGTGTCGAACTGGAGCGTCTCCCCGGCCCACCCGCCGGCCGGCTCCGGCCTCCAGCCCGGCTCGATCGTGCGCATCGACCTCTAGGCCGGTCCTCCCCGGGTCGTCCGAGGGCTCGCTCTCACCGCGAGAGCGAGCCCTCGATGACCGTCACGGTCGCTCCCCCGATCCACACGTCGCTGCCGTCACGGTCGACGTGGACCTCGCCGTCGCGACCGATGCACGTGCCCTGCGATGCGACGTAGCTCGCCGGCACCCGTCCTTCGTCCATCAGCCACTGCGCGACGCTCGCCTGCAGGCTCCCGGTGACCGGGTCCTCGGGCACGCCCGCCGATGCGGCGAAGGCTCGAGCCACCAGTCCTGCGTCGGTCAGGCCGACCACCCCCACCTTCGGAAGCGACTGCAGGGCGGCGTGGTCCGGCTCGATGGCGAGCACGCGATCCGCGTCCACCAGCTCGAGCGCGAACCAGTCGGTGCCGTTGTCGAGGACCGCCGAACCGACGATCACCGCAGGGTCGATGCCGAGCGCACCTGCGACCGCGTCGGCGACGGCCGGGCCCGGTGCGGTGCGGGTCGACGGCGGGGCGGCGAACGCCAGCCGCTCCCCTCTGCGGACCCGCACCAGCCCTGCGGCCGACTGCTGGACGACCACGTCGCCGGCCGCCGGCGTCCCTCCGGCGGCGAGCCACGCATGGCAGGTGCCGAGGGTCGGGTGCCCGGCGAAGTCGAGCTCCGAGGCCGGCGTGAGGATGCGCACGCGGTAGTCGGCCCCGGGATCGGTGGGCGGCAGCACGAACGTCGTCTCCGACAGGTTCGTCCACCGCGCGATCGAGGCCATGTCCGCGTCGCTCAGCCCCTCACCGTCGAGCACCACTGCGACCGGATTGCCCAGCAGCGGTGCCGCGCCGAACACGTCCACCTGCGCGAACCGTCGGTCCATCGAGCGCACCGTACGGGCCCGATCCGCCGCCCCAGCGGCGAAATTGGCCGGGTTGTCCGCGCATAGCGCGGGGAACCGGGCCAATGTGCGGATGTGGGGCTGAGGGTCAGCCCCTGAGGGTCACGCCGTGTTCGGACTCGGCCGCCGCGACGAGCGCGGTGCGGGCGGCGGCGACCTCTTCGTCGGTGAGGGTGCGGTCGTCGGCCTGCAGGCGGACGTGGTAGGCGAGGCTGCGCCGGCCCTCGCCGAGCTGCTCCCCCCGGAAGGTGTCGAACAGCTCGACCGACCACACCAGCGGGTCGGTGCCGGCCAGCGTCCGCTCGACGTCGATGGCACTGATCACGTCGGGAGCGTCGAACGCGAGGTCGATGTCGCTCGACGGGTACCGGCTCACCGGGCGGGCCGACTCGGGTCGGCGCGGCCCGTGCAGCAGCGCCCCCAGGTCGAGCTCGACCCAGGCCACCCGCTCGCCGATCCCGTACGCCTCGAGCACACCCGGGTCGATCTCGCCGACCACACCGACCGCGCTCCCCGCGACGGTCGCCGTCGCGCTGCGGCCGGGATGCAGGCCCGGGAGCGACTCGTTCGTGACAGCCGGCGCCTCGACCCGGAGCAGGTCGGCCAGCACGAGCCAGGCCTCCACCGCAGCGGGCGCCTCACGGCCGGCGAGCAGCACCGCGACGTGCTCACGCTCGTCGGGTAGCAGCTGGCCGTCGGGCGCGGGCAGGAAGACGTGGCCGATCTCGAAGAACGCCACGCCGGCCGAGCGACGGGACTCGTTCAGTGCGGCCGCGGCGAGGAGACCGGGCCGCAACGACGTCCGCAGGATGGACTCCTCGGCCACCATCGGGTTGCGCAGCTCGATGCCGACCGGCTCCAGCCCGCACCGCTCGAGGTCGCCCGGCGCGAGGAAGGGCAGCGGCATGACCTCAGCCAGACCCTGCGACTTCAGCAGCCGCCGGACCTCCCGGCGGGTCTTCTGCGTGGGGGTCAGCCGGCCCGTCCGCTCCTTGGTGAGCGCCCGGCGCTCGATCCGGTCGTAGCCCCAGTGGCGAGCGACCTCCTCCACGATGTCGATCTCGACCTCGCAGTCGTAGCGCCACGACGGGACGGTGACGTCCTGGTCGTCGCCTGCCGCCGCGCACGAGAACCCGATCGGTTCCAGCTCGGCCCGGATCTGGTCGGCCGACAGGTCGGTGCCCAGCAGCGCGTTGACTCGCGCGGTGCGGGTCCGCACCGGCGGCCGAGCCGGGAGCTCGCCCTCGGCGATCACCGCTCCCGGTGCGGTGGTGGCTCCGCAGATGTCGGCGGCCAGCGCGCAGAAGCGGGCCGCGGCGAGCGGGATCACCTGGGGGTCGCAGCCCTTCTCGAACCGGGCCGAGGCCTCGGTGCGGAGCCCGAGCCGGCGCGAGGTCCGGCTCACCGCCCACGGCTGGAACCAGGCCATCTCGAGCAGCACGTCGGTGGTCGTCGCGCTGATCTCGCACGACGCGCCGCCCATCACGCCGGCGATGCCGACCGGGTGCTGCTCCGCGTCGCAGATGAGGAGATCCTCGGTGGTGAAGGTGCGGACCACGCCGTCGAGCGTCTCGAGCTGCTCACCCGCCCGGGCTCGGCGCACGACCAGCCCGCCACCCGGCACCAGCCCGAGGTCGTAGGGGTGGTTGGGCTGGCCGAGCTCGAGCATCACGTAGTTCGAGATGTCGACGAGCGCGTTGATCGGCCGCATGCCCAGGGCGAGCAGTCGCCGCTGCATCCAGCCCGGCGACGCGCCGATCGAGACGTTGCGGAGCACCCACGCCCCGAACCGGCCGCACAGGTCGGGATCGGCGATGTCGATGGTGAGCGCATCGGCGGCGGCCGAACCGGTCGGCGTCACCTTCGGGTCGGGCAGGGTGAACGGAAGATCCAGCGCGGCGGCCGCGTCGCGCGCGAGACCGGCGACGCACATCGCGTCGGGGCGGTTCGGGTTCACCTCGAGGTCCCACAGCACGTCGCGCACGACCCCGAGCGCGTCGGCCAGCGGCGTGCCGGGTGCGGAGCTGACGTCGAGCACGCGGATGCCCGAGTGCTCGTCGCTCAGGCCGAGCTCGCGGCTCGAGCAGAGCATCCCGTTGGACAGCTCGCCCCGCAGCTTGCGCCGTCCGATCTCCATGCCGCCGGGCATCGTCGTGCCCACGGTGGCCAGCGGGACGAGGTCGCCGACGGCCATGTTGAACGCGCCGCACACGATCTGGATCGGCCCGTCGCCCGCGTCGACGTCGACCAGCTGCACCTTGTCGGCGTTCGGGTGCTCGCGCAGGCCTTCGACCCGCGCGACCACGATGCCGTCCCACTCGTCACCGAGGTGAGTGACCTCCTCGACCGGCGTGCCGAGGCGGGTGAACGTGTCGCCGATCAGGTCGGGGTCGTCCGGGAAGGGCGCGAACTCCTGGAGCCAGGAGAGCAAGGTCTTCATCAGAACTGGCTCAGGAAGCGGATGTCGGTCGACATCACCTCACGGAGGTCGGCGACGCCGTAGCGGGCGAGGGCGAGGCGGTCGAGGCCGAACCCGAACGCGAAGCCGCTCCAGCGCTCGGGGTCGATGCCGCAGTTGCTCAACACGTTGGGGTGGACCATGCCGCAGCCGCCCAGCTCGAGCCAGCTCCCATCGGGACGCTGCACGTCGAGCTCGGCCGACGGCTCGGTGAACGGGAAGTACGAGGGGCGCAGGCGGATCGAGTACTCCTCGCCCATGAACGCGTGGATGAAGGCCTCGATGGTGCCGGCCAGGTGCCCGAACGTGATGCCCTCGTCCACCACCAGGCACTCGAGCTGGTGGAACACCGCGAGGTGGGTCGAGTCGGTGGCCTCGTTGCGGAACACCCGCCCCGGCATGATCGAGTAGATCGGCGGGGGCTGATCGGTCATCACCCGGATCTGCACCGGTGAGGTGTGGGTCCGCATCACGACCTCGCGCGGCCCACCGAGTGCGACGAAGAACGTGTCCTGCATGTCGCGGGCCGGGTGGTGCTCGCCGAAGTTGAGCGCGGTGAAGTTGTGCCAGTCGTCTTCGACCTCGGGCCCCTCGGCCACCGTGAACCCGAGCCCGACGAACACGTCCTCAAGCTCCTCGATGACCTGGGTGACCAGGTGGAGGTGACCGGCGTCGTGGCCGGGTCGCACCTCCGTGAGGTCCATGCGCTCGGACGCCAGGCTCTCGCGACGGGCCGCGCTCGACAGCTCGTCCCGGCGGGCGGTCAGGATCGACTGCACCTGCTGCTGCGCCTCGTGGAGCGCACGGCCGATCCGCTTGCGATCGTCCTCGTCGAGGCCGCCCAGCTGCCGCTTGATGCCGCTGACGGCGCCCTTCTTGCCGAGCAGCGACGTCTCGACCGCCTGCAGGTCGTCGAGGCCCGACGCCGCGGCAGCGCCGCGCTCAGCGTCCTCGGTCAGCCTCGCGATCTCGTCGATCATGGTCTGCGAACAGTGACGGATCACCCGTTCCCGGGCAAGTTCAATGGCAGCTCGAAGCGGAACACCGATCCCTCGCCCGGCTCGGACGTCGCGGTCAGCGAACCGCCGTGGGCTTCCGCGAGCGCCCGGCTGATCCAGAGCCCGAGACCCGTGCCCGTCGGCTGCGCCTGGTCACGCCGGAAGAAGCGGTCGAACAGCCGCGGCAGATCCTCGGCCGAGATGCCCTCGCCGTGGTCCTCGACCGCGACGACGACCGCGCCCTCGTCGTGGGTCGCAGTGATCCGCACCCGGTGCGGGTCCGCGTACTTGGCCGCGTTCTCCACCAGGTTCGTGAGCACCTGCTCGACCTTGTCCGGATCGACGAACGCACGCGGCAGGTCGGGCGGGAGGACGACGTCGGCCCGCAGCTCCGGGTGGGCCATCGCCACCTGCTCGACGACCCGTCCGACCAGCTCGGCGAGATCGACCCGCTCACGCCGCAGCGAGAGCCGCCCGGTCTCGAGCCGGCTGATGTCGAGCAGCTCGGTGATGAGCCGGGTGACGCGGTCGGCGTCGTGCTGGATCTGCCCGAGCATCATCTGCTTCTGGTCGTCGGTGATGCGGTCCCACCGGCTCAGCAGCAGCGCGGTGTACCCCTTGATCGACGTGAGCGGGCTGCGCAGCTCGTGGCTGACCGTGGCCACGATCTCCATCGCCGCGCCAGCTGCATCCGGCGCTGCGTCGTCGTCGCTCATCGTGCTCTCCGTTGCCGGGCGACCTCGAAGCACACGATCGCGCCCGCCGCAGCGACGTTCAGGGACTCCGTGTCCCCGGCCATCGGGATGGACACCACCCGGTCGAGCAGCGGCGTCACCGCATCAGGCAGGCCGTGGGCCTCACTGCCGAGCACCAGCGCGACCGGCTC
>JAFBAD010000269.1 GCA_019247975.1 Acidimicrobiia bacterium | reverse complement strand
GCTCCGGTCGCCGCTCATGACCCTCGCCGCGTCGATCGAGGTGCTCTCCCTCCGGCGTGACGAGATGCCCGACGAGTCGTCGCGCGCCGCGGTCGATCTGATGGCCGCCGACATCGCCCGCTTCCAGCAGCTGGTCGACGACCTGCTCGAGATCTCGCGCTTCGACGCGGGCGTCGCCCGCCTCTCGCTCGACGAGGTGAGCCCGGTCGAGCTCGTGCACCACGCCGTCGACGTGTCGACCGACCGGACCGTGCCGGTGACCGCCGGTCCGGAGACCGAGGAGCTGGTCGTCCGAGCGGACAAGCGGCGCATGGTCCGGGTCATCGCCAACCTGCTCGACAACGCGGAGAAGTACGGCGACGGCGCGACCGGCGTGACCGTCGCCCGGGTGAACGGCAACGTGGAGATCGCGGTCGAGGACGGTGGTGGCGGCATCCCGGACGAGGACCGCGAGCTCGTGTTCGAGCGCTTCTCGCGCGGCGCCGGCGCGGCCGGGCGACGCTCGGGCAGCAGCGACGGCGTGGGCCTCGGCCTCGCGCTCGTCACCGAGCACGTGCGGCTGCACGGCGGCACCGTGCGGGTCGAGGACCGACCCGACGGCCACACCGGCGCCCGCTTCGTGGTCTCCCTCCCGGTGGACGAGCAACCATGACGACCCGACGCCGAGCCCTGCTCGCGATCGTGCTCGTGGTGCTGAGCCTGATCGCGGCGTGCGGCATCCCCAAGGACAGCCACCCCCGTCTGATCGCCGAGGAGCCGGAGGGCTTCAACACCTCGACCCAACCGACGATCGGCGTGGGCGGTCTCGAGGTCCACGTGTACCTGATCGATGGTCAGGCCGATCCGCTCAAGCTGGCCGCCCGCAAGCGCCCGACCACGCAGCAGCCCGGCCCGCTCGAGGCCGTGGCGGCGCTCCTGCTCGGCCTGACGAAGGACGACGACGTGCAGGGCTACCAGACGAAGATCCCGCAGGGCACCCAACTGCGGGACGACTCGAAGGTGGACGGCAAGCTCGTCACGATCGACCTGAGCAGCGAGATCTCGACCATCTCCGCGCAGAACGCGGTGCAGGCCTACGCGCAGCTCGTGTACACCGCGACGCAGTACCCCTCGGGTCCTTCGCAGGTCCAGTTCCTGACCGAGGGCAAGCCGATCAACGCGCAGACCGACGCGGCGACCAAGTCCGTCGTCGGCCGGAGCGACTACCGCTCGCTCGCCCCGAAGAGCTAGTGGAAGAAGACCTCGGCGACACCGTGGTACAGCGCGGGGTCGACCAGCTTCAGCTCGCCCACCGCGTCCGCTAGGGGTACCCGCACGATGTCGCCCGCCTGCAGCGCGACCATCTGACCGAAGGCCTCGTCGTGCACCGCCTCGATGGCGGCGACGCCGAACCGGGTGGCGAGCACGCGATCGAACGCGGTCGGCGTGCCGCCCCGCTGGATGTGACCGAGGATCGTCACGCGCGTCTCGAAGCCGGTGCGGGCCTCGATCTCGGTGGCGAGGACCGACCCGATGCCGCCGAGCCGCACGTGACCGAACTGATCGGTCTCCCCCGACGCCAGCGCGAGCGTGCCCTCCTTCGGCACCGCGCCTTCGGCGACGACGACGATCGACGCGTAGCGACCCTGCTGGTGACGGTCGGTCAGCGCGCTCGCCACCTCCTCGATGTCGAACGGCTCCTCGGGGACGAGGATCATCGTGGCCCCGCCCGCGATGCCGGCCCACGTCGCGATGTGGCCGGCGTGACGGCCCATCACCTCGACGACCATCACCCGATCGTGCGACTCGGCCGTCGTGTGCAGCCGGTCGATCGCGTCGACGCAGATCTGCACCGCCGTGTCGAAGCCGAAGGTCAGCTCGGTGGCGTTCAGGTCGTTGTCGATCGTCTTCGGGACCCCGACGACGGCCACGCCGAGCTCGTGCAGCTTCGCGGAGACGCCGAGCGTGTCCTCACCGCCGATCGCGACCAGCGCGTCGATGCGTTCGGCCTCCAAGGTCGCCTGGCACCGTTCCACTCCCCCGTCGATCTTGAACGGGTTGGTGCGGGAGGAGCCGAGGATCGTGCCGCCGCGCGGCAGGGTGCCCCGCATCGCGTGCACGTCGAGCGGCCGGGTACGGCCCTCGACCACGCCCTTCCACCCGTCGAGGAAGCCGACCACCTCGTCGCCCCAGGTGTGGTCCCCCTTGCGCACGACCGCCCGCATCACGGCGTTGAGGCCGGGGCAGTCACCGCCTCCGGTCAGCATCCCGACGCGCATCGGGCCAGACGTTACGTTCTGCCCGTGGCGATCGTCATCGCTCTCGACGCGGGCACGACCGGGGTGCGGGCCTTCGCGGTCGACGAGTCCGGCCAGCCAGTCGGCTACCGGTACCAGGAGTTCACGCAGCACTTCCCCCGACCGGGCTGGGTCGAGCACGACGCGATGGAGATCTGGACCTCGATCGTCTCCGTGACCAACCAGCTGGTCGCCGAGCTCGACCAACCGGTCGCCGCGTTCGGCATCACCGACCAGCGCGAGACCGTCGTGGCCTGGGACCGGCGCACGGGTCGCCCGCGCCACCGGGCCATCGTGTGGCAGGACCGTCGTACCGCCGCCCGTTGCGAGGAGCTCGAGGCGGCCGGGCACCTCGACCTCGTGCGCGAGCGCACCGGGCTCGTGCTCGACCCGTACTTCTCGGGCACGAAGTTCGCGTGGCTGCTGAGCGAAGGCGGTGTGCAGGTCGACGAGCACCTCGCGCTCGGCACCATCGACGCGTGGCTGCTGTGGAACCTCACCGGTGGCGAGGTGCACGCCACCGAGCCGTCGAACGCGAGCCGCACCATGCTCTTCGACATCCGCGAGGGCGCGTGGTCGAGCGAGCTGTGCGACCTGCTCGGGGTGCCCATCGGCGCGCTGCCCGAGGTGCGGCCGTCGAGCGGGCGCTTCGGTGTGACCGCGGGTTCCACCGGCCTGCCCGCCGGCGTGCCGGTGAGCGGCATCGCCGGCGACCAGCAGGCCGCGCTGTTCGGCCAGGCCTGCTTCGAGCCCGGCATGACGAAGAACACCTACGGCACCGGTTCGTTCGTCCTCATGAACGTCGGGTCGCCGTGCCCCCCGCCGGTCGAGGGTCTGCTCACGACGGTGGCGTGGCAGCTCGGCGACCGCACCGACTACGCGTACGAGGGCGCGATCTTCTCAACGGGTTCGGCGGTCCAGTGGCTGCGCGATGGGCTCGGCATCATCGGCGCCGCGTCGGAGACCGAGGCGCTCGCCCGCTCCGTCCCGAACACCGACGACGTGTACTTCGTCCCCGCGTTCACCGGCCTCGGCAGCCCGTGGTGGGACCCGTACGCCCGCGGCACGATCATCGGCGTCACCCGCGGCACCACTCGCGCCCACCTCACCCGTGCGGTCGTCGAGGCGATGGCGTTCCAGACCCGTGACGTCGTCGACGCGATGTCGCGTGCCGCCGGGCACCCGGTCGCCGCGCTGCGGGCCGACGGCGGCGCGTCGGCGATGGACCTGCTGCTCGAGCTCCAGGCCGACCAGCTCGGCGTGCCGGTGGCCCGGCCGGTCGTGCAGGAGACGACCGCGCTCGGCGCCGCCTACCTCGCCGGGTTGGCGGAGGGCGTCTGGTCGGACCTCGACGAGGTGGCCTCGCAGTGGGCGCTCGACCGGGAGGTCGCGCCGAGCGAGGACCGCGCCGCGGCCGACGCCGCCCACCAGCGGTGGCTCGCCGCCGTCGAGCGGTCCCGCCGCTGGAGCGAGCCCACCTGAAGGCACTACCGGTCGGGATCCGACCGGTAGTGCCTTCGCACCTGGGTCAGCCGGTGTAGGAGCCGGCCACCTGGCGGGTGGCGGCGTTGAGGCGGTTCCACACGTTGATCTGGGCGATGGTGAGCACCAGCGCGCCGAGCTGGTCCTCGTCGTAGTGGCGGGCGGCCTCGTCCCAGATCTCGTCGGGCACCGGGTCGGGCCGGTCGGCCAGCCGCGTCACCGCCTCGCACAGGGCTAGCGCGGCCCGCTCGGCGTCGGTGAAGTACGGCGCCTCGCGCCACGCGGCGACCGCGAACATCCGCTCGTCGGACTCGCCGGCCTTGCGGAGGTCACGGGCGTGCAGGTCGACGCACACGCTGCAGCCGTTGATCTGGCTGGCCCGCAGGTGCACGAGGTCGTGGGTCGTCTTCGGCACGTCGGCCCTCGTCGACGCCTTGGCGAGCGAGAGCAGCGCCTCCATAGCGCCGGGCACCTTCATCGCCGGGTTCTCCATCCGGGGTTGCATCATGGTTCCTCCATGTCACATCGGCTCGTTCTCGTTGGTCATCCCTCATGACCCCCGAGCGCGGAGAGATGTGACCGACATGAGTGACGACGAGAGCGATTTCCTGGCGGAGCGGTTCGAGGCGCAGCGGGCGCACCTGCACGCGGTCGCGTACCGCATGCTCGGCTCGTCCACCGAGGCCGACGACGCGGTGCAGGAGGCGTGGCGCCGGCTCAGCCGCTCCGACCGCGACGCGATCGACAACCTCGGTGGCTGGCTCACCACGGTCACCGCCCGGGTCTGCCTCAACATGTTGCGCAGCCGCCGGACCCGGCGGGAGGAACCGCTCGACCCGCACGTGCCCGACCCGGTCATCACCAGCGAGGAGCGGGCCGATCCGGAGCAGCAGGCCCTGCTGGCCGACTCGGTCGGCCTCGCGCTGCTCGTCGTGCTGGAGAC
>JAFBAD010000306.1 GCA_019247975.1 Acidimicrobiia bacterium | reverse complement strand
TGATCGACCGGACCTCGGCGATGTAGCGCCGGTAGCGGCGGGCGCCGAGCGTCTGCAGGTAGAGCCGAACCGGAGGAGGCAACTCGGCCGACAGCTTGGCGGCCTCCTCCGGCGTGGCCCCCTCCAGCAACATGCCGAAGAGCAGGGGGAGCTGCTTCGACGACATCGACGTCCGTCCGTGGGTCCCGACCTGCGCCCACTCGTCCGCCGTGAGCGATCGGCGCATCAACGGGAGCCCCTCCTCTTCCTCGAGGGCGAGGTGGGTGGTCAGCACCGCGGTCAGCTCGTCGATCGCATCGGCGAGCTCGTCGCGGTACGCAGGGATCGGCGTGGTGGCCCACCCCGCCAGTCGTGCGTCGACCGCCTCCGCCGCGAGCGCGATGCCCTCGTGCTGCGACTCGAGGCACCGGACCACGTCGACCTCGCCGGGGCAGCGCTCGGTGAGCAGCGGCCAGACGATCGCGTCCTCACCGCTGTGGTGCATGTGGAGGCCGGCGAGGACGAGCTCGAGGTGACCGGCCACGATCCGCACGTGCGCCGTGGTGCGAACGCCCCGGACGGCCTCGGCCAGCGCGGGGAGCTCGCGACGGAAGACGCGGTGGATCACGTACATGTCGTCGACGTCGGCCGCGTGTTCGACCGACGTCGGTGCCGTGGCGGTCATGCCGCCACCTCGCACGTCCCGATCGCCTCGAGCTCGTTGATGGCGGCGCCGGAGGCGGCGTCACGGCGGATCGCCTCACCGAGCCGGCTCGCGCCGTCGGCGTAGGCCGGATCCCGCAGCAACTGCTCGACCGCACGGGCGATCTTCTTCGCCGACGCCGATCGCTTGGCGACCACTCCCGCGCTGCGCACGCGGAGGCGGGTGGCGTTGTCGGCCTGGTCACGCCCGTGCGGGATGACGACCATGGGGACGTCGGCGGCGAGGGTCCGCATGACGGTGCCGTGCCCGCCGTGGGTCACCACCGCGGCGGCCTGCTGCAGCACCGCCGAGTGCGGCGCGGCGCGCACGACGGTCACGTTCGCCGGCGCGTCGATCGACGCCGGGTCGACCGCCGGGCCGGTGGTGACGAGCCCGCGAACGGGCAGGCGGCCGAGCGCATCGGCGACCCGCTGCAGGCAGCCGCCGTGGTCCTGGAACGTGCTCGAGAACGCGACCAGCACGAGCGGGTCGTCGCCCGGCGGCGGGGTCCAGGCCGCGTCGACCGCCCACGCCGGATCGTCGAGCACCGGGCCCGTGTAGCGCACCGGCGCAGGCATCTCGCCGGGGAAGTCGAAGTCGGCCGAGGTGAGCACCAGCTCGCGCCGGGAGTGGTGCACCTGGTCGAACAGGTCCTCCACCGGGTCGAGACCCAGTTCGGTCCGCAGCGCGTTGAGCCCAGGCAGGCCCTTGTTCCACTGCCGTCCGGTCATGCCGGTGAGGAGGCGGTCACGCAGCCGTCCCGGCCCGCCCTTGGCGGGACGGAACCCCAGGCCGAAGGGTGGGATGCCCGGCGCTGGGAGCAGGTACACGTTGGGGTGCAGCACGTCGAACGGGACGCCGCGCGCCTCGGCCGCGACCATCGATCCGAAGGAGAAGAACGAGCTCACCACGAGGTCGGGGTGGAGCTCGTCGATCGCCGCCATCGTGTCCGCGGCGTAGGCCGGGGCCGGGCCGACGAGCACGCGGTCGAGGATGCGGGCGACGAGCGCGATGGGGCTCTTGCACTCGTAGTCCCGCAAGGGGTCGTCCTCGGCTTGTCTTCCGGCCCGGTTCGGCGCGGTCGCCCATGGGCGGAACGCCGCGCCGGACGCGTGCACGTCGGCGGCCGCGGACGCATCCGCGATGACCGTCACGTCGTGGCCGCGCTCGACGAGCCGGCGCACGATCCCGAGCTCGACGGGGACCGTGCCGCCGCCGTCGACGAGCGTGAAGAGGTAGCGGTGGGGGTGGGTGGGGTTGTTCATCGGTTGTCTCCGTTCAGGACGCCCACGACCAGGGCGGTCATGGTCTTCTCGGTTTCGGTGCGGCTGAGGTGCAGATCACGACGGAGCAGCTTCCACGTGTAGACGTCAGTGGCCGCGTGGAGCGCGTTGACCGCGCGCCGTCGCGATCGGGCGTCTCGGGGGAGCTGCTCGTCGAACAGCGACTCCAGCCAGGCCTGGTGTTGCACGCGGGCCTCGTCGAGGGCTGACGCCAGATCACCCAGGCGGTCGGACAGCACCGCCCAGCGGACGTTGGCGTCGCCCAGGTGCTCGTACTCGCCGACGAGCACGCGGACGACGTCCGCGGCATCGCCGGCCTTGGCGACCGCTCGTGCCGCCGAGGTCTCGGCAGCCAGCTCGGCCGCCACGGCCTTGGCGACACCCTCCTTCGACTCGAAGTGGTTGAGGACCGTCTGGTGCGACGTCTCCGCAGCGCGGGCGATGCTCGCCAGCGTCACGTCCTCGTAGTGCTCCTCGAGCAGCAACGCCTTGGCCGCCGCCATGATCCGTTGCCGGGTCGTGGCGACACCATCTGCTCGTGCCGACATCGTGTACTGCCGCTTTGCTTTCATTTGAACTGCACTCAATCAGAAACTTGAGTGGCGGTCAACTGAAAATGTCGGAGGGTTTTCCTATGCCGTGTCGGCGACCAGCTGATCGACCACGTGGCGGAGATCGCCGGTGCGCTCGAGCGTCGCCCGCTGGCGGTCCGCGCCGGTGCCCTCGCGGAGGATGCGGTCGACGGTCGCCTGCACCTCGTCCCACTCGCCCCGGTCCTCGAGCACCGGCCGGAGGTGGGCGAGCGACCGGCCGACCAGCTCGGCCGCGGGGATGGCGCGCGCCGCGGCGACGTCGATGAGGTCACCCTGCAGCCCGAAGCGCGACGCCTGCCAGATCGCCCCACGGAGCAGCTCGGGTCGGGGCGAGGGGTACTTCTCGCCGTCGATCGCCTCCGCGTGGCAGGTCTGCACGAGCGCCCGGACCAGCAGGGCGACCGCAACCGCGTCGTCGACGTTCGTCATCACGTCCGCGGCCCGGAACTCGAGGGTCGGGTAGCGGGCCGACGGGCGGATGTCCCAGTAGATGCGGGCGCGGTCGTCGATCAGCCCGGTGCGGAGCAGGTCGTCGACCACCCAGTCGAGCTCGGTCCGGCTGGCGAAGTGCTCCGGCGCGCCGGCGTTGGGCCAGCGGTGGAACACCTGCGTCCGGTAGCTCGCGTAGCCGCTGTCGTCGCCCAGCCAGAACGGTGAGTTGGCGCTGATCGCGATCAGCAACGGGATCCACGCGCGCGCCCGGTTCATGACCTCAACCGCGAGGTCCGGATCGCGCACGCCGACGTGCACGTGGCAGCCTGACACCACCTGTTCGTCGGTGAGTCGGGCGTAGGTGTCGCGCAGCCGCTCGTACGGTCGCTTGGGCGTCACGCCGCCGTCGTCACGCCAGTGCGCGAACGGGTGGGTGCCCGAGGCGAGCAGCCGGCCGCCGTGCTCCCGCGCGCTCGCAGCGAGGCTGGAGCGGAGCGCGGTGATCGAACTGCGGATCTCTTCTGCATCCTGCGCGACGGCGGTGCCGGTCTCGACCTGCGAGCGCTTGAGCTCGGGTTCGATGAGACCGTCGGGCGGGACGTCGCTCCGAGCGACGATGTCCTCGGCCTCGTGTCGGAGGGCCAGCGTCTCGGCGTCGACGACGAAGAACTCCTCCTCGACGCCGACGGTGAACTCGGGCTCGGGCGCCATGCGGCACGACCTACCCGCCTGTTTGCGGCCCCGGGCGCCAGTGGACGGAACAGCCTTCGTCCAGCGGCCGGCGATGTGCGCGAATCGCTCAAGCAGGCCCTATGGGGCGCCGATGGGTGGACATGAAGCGCTTCGCCTGTGGAGACGTCGTGCCTGGGTGCTCGACCTCGTTCACCTGCCGCACCGACGACGAGATCCTGGCCGAGGTCGCCCGCCACGCGGCCGACGCCCACGGACTCGAAGCCGTTCCCGACGACGTCGTCGAGGCGGTCAAGGCCAAGATCGTCACCGTCTGACCGTGCGGCCCGTCGCCGCACCGAGCGCGCTCGACTGGGACGCGCTCCTGGACGACGCGATCCTCGGCGACCGACTGACGCTCTCGTTCCAACCGGTCGTCGACATCCAGGCCGGCCGCATCACCGGCTACGAGACGCTGGCCCGCTTCCGCGGCGCGCCCGATGTCGGTCCCGAGGGCTGGTTCGCGGCCGCCCGCCGGAGCGGACGGGCCGCCGAGCTCGATGCGGCCGTCGTCGCCCGAGCCCTCGCATGGTGGCGGAACATCCCGAGCAACTGCTTCCTCACCATCAACGTCGAGCCGACCTCACTCCCGACCGCCGAGCTGGCGCACCTGCTCGGTAACGAACACCGCCTCGACGGCCTCGTGATCGAGGTGACCGAGCACGTGTCGGTGACCGCCGGACCCGGGGTCTTCGACGCGCTCGAGCGCTACCGCACGATGGGCGCGCTCGTCGCGGTCGACGATGCCGGCTCGGGCTACTCCGGCCTCCAGCAGATCCTCGACCTCCGCCCGGACTTCCTGAAGCTCGACCGGTCGCTGGTGGCGGGCATCGACCTCGACGAAGCGAAGCTCG
>JAFBAD010000205.1 GCA_019247975.1 Acidimicrobiia bacterium | reverse complement strand
CAGGAGGAGTACTTCCGCAACGGCAACCCGGAGGGGAAGTCCTACCGCGAGATCATCGGCGAGCCGATGCGCGCCATCCCCGCCTTCCGCGAGCCCGGCCCCCGCCTCGAGCTCATGGACGAGTTGGGCATCGACCGCTCCCTGATGTTCCCGACCCTCGCCAGCCTCGTCGAGGAGCGCATGCGTGACGACGTCGAGGCGACCCACGCCGTCATCCACGCGCTCAACGAGTGGATGTACGAGACCTGGTCGTTCGACTACGAGGGCCGCATCTTCGCGACGCCCGTGATCACCCTGCCGATCGTCGAGAAGGCGATCGAGGAGCTGCAGTGGTGCGTCGAGCGCGGCGCCAAGACGGTGCTCATCCGGCCCGCTCCGGTGCCCGGCATCGACGGCTCCCGTTCGTTCGGCTTCGAGGAGTTCGACCCGTTCTGGCAGGCGGTGGTCGACGCCGACATCCTCGTCTCGATGCACGCGTCGGACAGCGGCTACTCCCGCTACCAGTCCGACTGGACCGGCCCCACCGAGATGCTGCCGTTCCGGCCCGACTCGTTCCGCTACATGACCCACGGCAAGCGGGCCATCGAGGACTCGATGGCGGCGTTCGTGTGCCACGGCGTGTTCACCCGCTTCCCCGAGCTGCGGGTGGCGGCGGTCGAGAACGGGGGCGACTGGGTCATCCCCTTCCTCCACCACCTCGAGGACACCTACCGCAAGATGCCGCACGCGTTCGACGAGGATCCGATCGAGGCGTTCAAGCGCAACGTGTGGATCAGCCCGTTCCACGAGGACGACATCGCCGGGCTCATCGAGGCCATCGGCGCCGACAAGATCCTGTTCGGCTCCGACTACCCGCACCCCGAGGGTCTCGCCGAGCCCTGCAGCTACCTCGACCACCTGCCGCCGGGCCTCTCCGACGAGGTGCTGTCAGGGATCATGGGCGGCAACCTGGCCCGCATCATGCGGGTGCCGGTCGCTGTCTGAGCTCAGCGCGCACCCGGTGCGGCGGGCGCCGTTCGCGGACAACCCCGCAGTCGGTGCCCGCGGCCTCCGGACCCAGCAGCGCATCCTCGACGGAGCCCTGCAGGTCTTCGCCGAGCAGGGCTACGACCGGGCGACGCTCGACCGCATCGCCCAGGTGGCGGGCTGCTCGCGCGTCTCGATCTACCAGTACTTCTCCGGCAAGGACGACGTCTTCCGGCAGCTGGCCGGCCAGGTCGCCCGCCAGCTCCGGGCGTCGATGGAGGCGCTCGATCCGATCACGCCGGACGCCGCCGGCCTGGCCGCGCTGCAGGCCTGGATCACCCGCTACGCCGACATCCGGGCCCGCTACGAGCCGGTGTTCCGCGCCTTCGACGCGGCCGCAGCGACCGACGAGGTGCTCGTCGGCGGCGCGGTCAGCACGTCGGAGCGCAACGCCGCGTTCTTCCAGGCCCGGCTGAGCCCGACCGGCCTGCCGGCCCGCCTGCTCGAGCCGATGGTGCCGATGCTCATGGCCGGCGTGAACCGGGCGCTCGACCTCGGCTCGAGCCTGCGGGCGGCCGAGCCCGAGGGGTACCCGCGCGAGCGGGTCGAGCCGGCGCTCGCGGCCGTCGTGCACCGGTCGCTGTTCGGTCCGCTCCCCGAGGTCAACATGACCGCGCCGGACGGCCCGGCCCTGCCGTCGCTCCGCCTCGGCCCCGAGCTCGTCGCCATCTTCGACCAGATCGGGGTGCTCGAAGCCGAGGCCCAGCGGCCCGACCGGCGGGCGCTGGCCCAGCTGCTCGACGTCGGTGACGACGTCGTGGTCCGCCGGGGCTACGAGGGCGCCCGGGTGGAGGACGTCGTCGCCGCGGCCGGCGTCTCCCGCGGTGCCTTCTACCGCTACTTCGACAACATCGAGTCGTTCGTGCGGATCATCGCCGTGCGGGCCGTGCGGGCGGTCTCCGAGGTGGTGGCCGAGCCGCCCGACATGACCGACCGGGCCTCGCTGCGCCGGTGGCTGCGGCGCTACGACGACGTGCACGCGGCCAAGGGGCCGATGATCCGGGTGTGGGTCGAGGCGGTCGGTGAGCCGTTCCGGGGCGACCACGCGGCGGTCTTCGACTGGGGCCGCCGCCGCATGGCCCGTCTGCTCGCGGGCCGAGCGTTCGGCGACGCCGATCTCGACGGCCTGCTGCTGCTCGCCATGGTGGAGGCGTTCGGTTCCGTGCCCCGCACGGGCACCGAGATCGACGCAGCGGTCCACATGATCGAGCGGGCGTTCACGCGCTCTAACGTCAGTGTCACCGAACCGGGGGTGAGGCACCGATGACGACGACTGCGGTCGAGTTCGACCCGTTCTCCGCTGAGTACTTCGACGACCCGTCGGAGGTGTACCGGCGCCTGCGCGACGAGGCGCCGATCTACTTCAGCGAGCGCTACAACTTCTACGCGCTGTCGCGCTTCGCCGACGTGGTCGCTGCGCACCGCGACTGGAAGGCGTTCTCGAGCTCGCACGGCGTCGACCTCTCGATGATGTCGCGGCCGCCGGAGCTCATCCAGAGCATGCGCAGCATCATCATGATGGACCCGCCCTCGCACGACCGGTTGCGAGCGCTCGTGAGCCGGGTGTTCACGCCGCGGGCGATGACCGCGCTCGAGCCGATGGTCCGCGAGGTCATCACCTCGTACCTCGAGCCGCTCGACGACCGCGACAGCTTCGACGCGGTGGCCGACTTCTCGGCGCCCTTCCCGGTCGAG
>JAFBAD010000347.1 GCA_019247975.1 Acidimicrobiia bacterium | reverse complement strand
GGCATGTCGGAGATGACGCCCGAGCAGATGCAGCGGATGAAGGACATGCTCGCCGACCTCAACCGCATGCTCGAGCAGCTCGAGCAGGGCGAGGAACCCGACTTCGAAGGGTTCATGGAGAAGTACGGCGA
The DNA here is from genome assembly GCA_019247975.1 of Acidimicrobiia bacterium. Lineage (GTDB taxonomy): Bacteria > Actinomycetota > Acidimicrobiia > Acidimicrobiales > Iamiaceae > JAFBAD01. The sequence continues at coordinate 4,464 of JAFBAD010000347.1, read as the reverse complement.
CCTCTTCCCCGACAACCCGCAGACGCTCGACGAGCTGCTCGAGAACATGGCGCGCTCGATGGCCGCGATGCAGCAGATGCTCAACTCGATGACACCCGAGCAGCGCGCGCAGTTGCAGCAGCTCGCGAACTCGTTGCTCGAGGATCTCGACCTGCGCTGGCAGATGGACGAGCTGTCGCGCAACCTGCAGAACGCGTTCCCGCAGATGGGTTGGGGCCAGCGGATGAACTTCCGCGGCGACGAGCCGCTCCCGCTCGGCGGCATGGGCTCGCTGCTCGACCAGCTCGGCGACATCGACTCGCTCGAGCACCTGCTGCGCAACGCGACGCAACCGGGGCAACTCGCCGAGGTCGACCTCGACCAGGCGCGCGAGCTGCTCGGCGACGACGCGGCCGCGTCGCTCGAGGAGCTCGCCAAGCTCGCGAAGATGCTCGAGGAAGCGGGCCTCATCGAGCAGCGCGACGGGCGCATGGAGCTCACTGCGAAGGGAGTGCGCCGTATCGGCCAGCGCGCGCTCGGCGACCTCTTCAAGCGGCTGCTGCAGGACCGCTCCGGCAACCACGAGATCGAGCGCAGCGGCTTCGGCCACGAACGCGCCTTCGAGCACAAGCCCTACGAGTTCGGCGACCCGTTCCTGCTCGACGTCAACCAGACGATTCGCAACGCGATCACCCGCCAGGGCTCGGGAACTCCGGTGCGGCTCTCACCGGACGACTTCGAGGTCGAGCGCACCGAGGTGCTCACCCGCACCGCGACGGTCCTGATGCTCGACGTCTCGCTCTCGATGGAGATGCGCGGGCGGTTCCTCGCGGCGAAGAAGGTCGCGATGGCGCTGCACGCGCTGATCTCGAGCCAGTTCCCGCGCGACTACCTCGGCATGGTCTCGTTCGGGCGGGTCGCCCGCGAGGTGAAGCCCGAGCGGCTGCCCGAGGCGACGTGGGACTTCGAGTGGGGCACGAACATGCAGCACGCGCTGCTGCTCGCCCGCAAGATGCTCGCTCACGAGCACGGCCGCAAGCAGGTGATCATGATCACCGACGGCGAGCCGACGGCCCACATCGAGGGCAACGGCACCTTCTTCGACTACCCGCCCGATCCCCGCACGATCGAGGCGACGCTGCGCGAGGTGCAGCGCTGCACGCGCGAGTCGATCCGCATCAACACGTTCATGCTCGAGGAGAGCCCGTACCTCCAGGAGTTCGTCGAGCGGATGATGCGGATGAACCGGGGCCGCACGTTCATCACCACGCCCGAGAACCTCGGCGACTACGTGCTCGTCGACTTCCTCGACCAGCGCCGCGCGCACCGCCGCGCGGGCTGAGGATTTCTTCGCGCGCCGGGACCAAAGCACACACGGCGCGTGTTCAGTGGGTCAGTCCACCAGAAAGGCTCCACATGACGACGATCCCGCGTGAGCAACTGCCGACGACCGACGATCAGTGGAAGGCGAAGCTGACGCCGGACCAGTACCAGGTCACGCGCAAGGCCGGTACGGAGCGCGCCTTCACCGGTGAGTACTGGGACTGCCACGACGACGGCACCTACGTCTGCGTCTGCTGTGGTGCGCCGCTGTTCAGCTCCGAGCACAAGTTCGAGTCGGGCACCGGATGGCCGAGCTTCTGGCAGCCGGCGGCCGACGGCGCGATCGACGAGGAGGTCGACCGCAGCCACGGCATGGTGCGGACCGAGGTCCGCTGCCAGCACTGTGGCGCCCACCTCGGGCACCTCTTCCCCGACGGTCCGAACCCGACGGGGCAGCGCTACTGCATCAACTCGGCGTCGTTGAAGCTCGAGTCCGAGGCCGACGCCGCCGGCTGATCGGGCCCTCGGGCCGCCGAAACCCACGAGAACACACGCAGAGTGGCCATCCGTGGCCACTCTTGCGCGCGGAACGCGAAGTCTCGAGGGAAAGTTGAACTCCCCCTTGCGCCGTGCGGCGGGCAGCGGTCAGTATCTCACCGTTGTAATTCCATCGGCGGCATTTGCAGAGGGGAGCAGCCGATGCGGGACATCGTCGAGATGCTCGACACGCACATCCAGGAAGACCGGCGCTGGCAGGAGCGAGCCAACTGCCTCGGCGTCGATCCCGACCTGTTCTTTCCGGAACGGGGCGCCTCCACCAAGGAGGCGAAGTCGGTGTGCCACGGATGCGAGGTCCGGCCCGAGTGCCTCGAGTACGCCCTCCGGCACGGCGAGAAGTTCGGGATCTGGGGCGGCATGTCCGAGCGGGAGCGTCGTCGCCTCCGCCGGCAGCGGGCGCTCGCCCGCCGCGGCATCGCCTCGGCCTGACCGCCGCCTGACGCGCGGCGCGCCGCGGTCCGGGGTGATCAGATCCGGGAGAGGCGGGACTCGATCGTCCGGGTGACGTCGAGTCCCGCGGTCGCCCGCACCGCGGGCCCGCAGCGCTCGAGCTCGGCCGCGGGCAGCAGCCCGACCAGCTCGATCTCGCGGACCTCCCGGCCCCGCTCGGCCGCGAGGGCGCCGACTCGGGCACAGGCGTCGTCGATTCCGGTGCCTTCGAGGTCGACGAGGTTCATCGACACCTGGGGCAGGCCCCGGCTCGCGAGCCAGAACCCGAGCGCCCGCACGCCGGGCAGCCCGCCGCCGCGCTCGCGCACGGCCCGGGCGATCGCACGGGCGTCGTCGACCTCGCCGCCGTCGAGCACGCAGTTGAGCGCGACGAGCGGTTGGCGCGCGCCGACTGCCGTCGCGCCCAAGCGCGGGTGCGGCTTCGACGGGCCGATGTCGGGCGCCCGTTCGACGAACGCCTCGCGTCGCAGCGACGGCAGATCGCGCCCGTACGGATCGGCGTCGTCGTAGAAGAAGCAGGGCACGCCGTAGACGGACGACCACCACGTCGCGAACGCGCGCGCCGCGGCGGCCGCACGCGCACCGGCGGTGACGTCGAGCGCGACGAACGGCACGACGTCGAGCGCGCCGAGGCGCGGGTGCACGCCGTCGTGGTTCGAAAGGTCGAGCGCGGCCGCGGTCGCGGCGGCGAGTCGCCGGGTCGCGGTGAGCGTGGTGTGCGTGCCGCCGCCGATCGTGAAGACGCTGCGGTTGTGGTCCGCGTCGCGGTGCACGTCCAGCAGCGGCGCCCCCGTTGCACGCGCGATCGCGTCGATCGCAGTGTCGACTCGGCCTTCCGAGACGTTCGGCACGCACTCGAGCACGAAGAAATGATGCCACTCCGCGCGCGTGCGCGTCGCCTGCGTAGCCTGCGGAGGTGAAGTTCGGTCTCGCGCTGCCGCAGTACGACTACTCCGTCGCGGGGGAGCAGCCGCTGCAATTCGAGACGATCGTGCGGCACGCGCAGGTCGCCGCCGACGCGGGTTTCTCGTCGTTGTGGCTCAGCGACCACCTCTTCCTCGACATCGCGAAGTACGGCGGATCCGACGAGATTCACGGTGCGTACGAGCCGCTCGTCACGCTCGCGGCGCTCAGTCGCGTCGTTCCCGACGTGCGCATCGGCACGCTGGTGCTGCTCGAAGCCCTGCGGCCCGCGGCGGTGCTCGCGAAGGCGCTCGCGTCGCTCGATCGCATCTGCGACGGTCGCCTCGACGTCGGGCTCGGCGCCGGTTGGTACGAGCCGGACTACACCGCGCTGGGCATGGTGATGCCGCGACCGGGTGAACGACTCGACCGGCTCCGCGAAGCCGTCGCGATCGTCACCGGCATGCTCGGCGGCGGACCGCTCGACTTCGACGGCCGGCACCACCGCGCGGTCGGCGCGGTGAACCTCCCGCCCGCGCTGCAGACGCCGCGGCCGCGCGTGTTCGTCGGCGGCAAGGGTGATCGCCTGTTGCGACTCGTCGCGGAGCACTGCGACGGATGGAACACGTGCTGGGCGTGGACGCCCGACGACTATCGCGCACGGCTCGCAGTGCTCGACGCCGAGTGCGAACGCGTCGGGCGCGACCCGAAGTCGGTGTGGCGCACCCTCGGTCTCTACGCGCTGTGCGGCGAAGACCACGCCGATCTGGAACGACGCTTCGAACGACTGCGCGAAGCGACGCCGAAGGGTGTGCTCGACGGCGTGACCCTCGACTCCTGGCGCACCGGGCGCCTCGTCGGGACCGTGGAAGAAGTGCGGGCGCAGGCCGAGGAGTGGGAGCGCCTCGGGGTCGACACGATCATCGTCGGCGCCGGCGCGTTGCCCTTCCAGGTCGGCGACCTCGACGACGTCCGGCTCCTCGGCGACGCCTTGGCGCCGTAGGGGCGCCCGGCCGGGACAGGGCAACTACCCTGGAGCGACGTCGGCCACCGGAAAGGTGCCACCCATGAGCTTCGGCGCTCCTGAGCTGATCATCGTCCTGCTCATCGTCTTGTTGCTGTTCGGCGGAGCCAAGCTCCCCAAGTTGGCGCGTTCGCTCGGCGAGGCATCGCGTGAGTTCAAGAAGGGCATCGACGACAAGGACAAGGACAAGGACGAGAAGACGGGCGAGGGCAAGACCACGACCTGAA
>JAFBAD010000171.1 GCA_019247975.1 Acidimicrobiia bacterium | reverse complement strand
CATGAAGAGGCTGTAGTCGATGGCGAGGCCGAGCCCCATCGCGGTCGTGAGGTTGAGCGCGAAGACCGACACGTTCGTGAACGCGGTGAAGATGCGCAGGACGGCCAGCGTCCCGATCACCGCGAGGCCGGCCACCGGCAGCGGCATGGCCGCCGCGACCAGCCCGCCGAACACCAGCACCAGCAAGATGAGCGTGATCGGGGTGGAGATCAGCTCCGCCTTCTTGAGGTCCTTCTCGGCCTGCGCGGACACCGCCCGGAACGTCTCGGCCGCGCCGCCGACCCCGACGGTCACGGGGCCGGAGCGGCCGGTGAAGTGGTCGGAGAGGCCCTCGATGCCCTTCTTGACCGCATCCTCGTCGCCCGGGATGAACCCGAGCACCATCGCCCGGGTGGCCTGCTTGTTCCGGAGCTGCGGCACCTGGCCGAGGGTCCAGAACGAGTAGGACTCGACGACCGCGTGCTGCCGGCCGAGCTCCTTGGTCAGGCGGAGCCCTGCGGCCACCACGTCCGGGTCGGTCACCTTCCCGTGATCCGCCGTCACCAGCAGGATGACGTTCGGGGGGCCGGTCCGGAAGTCGTCCTGGAGCGCACGCGCGGCGCGGCTCGACTCGGCTCCGGGTTCGTTGAACCCACCGGCCGAGAGGCGCTCACTCGCGCCGCTGCCGTACGCGCCCGCCAGACCGGCGAGCAGCAGACCCCCGATGAGCACCCACCACCTGCGTCGCAGCACGAAGGACCCGAGCCGTCGCATGTTCCCTCCCACACCCACTGACCCGCGCGCACCTTGTCACGATTTGGCAGACCCCGCTAGCCGTCGTGTGGCGACACCTCGTGCTGTACTGCACACGGATGGGGGACCCGATCGCGCCGTACGTCCCACGCGTGCTCGCGACGTGGCCCGATCAGACCTCCTGGCAGGAGATCGAAGGGACCCTGGCGTCGGTCGACCTCTCCGGCTTCACCCGCCTGTCGGAGCGGTTGGCCCGCCACGGCCGCCTCGGCGCCGAGGAGATCGCGTTCGTCGTGAGCGGCATCTTCACGCGGCTGATCGACGTCGCGTTCGCGGCCGGTGGCGACATCTTGAAGTTCGGCGGCGACGCGATCCTCGTCCTCTTCACCGGCGACGAGCACGCACGAAGAGCGGCGACCGTCGTCACCGAGATGCAGCGGCTCATCCGGACCGAGGGCCGGGTGGGGACCGGCGCGACTGCGGTGCGGCTGCGCATGTCGGTCGGCGTCCACAGCGGCTCGTTCTGGTTCTTCCTGGTGGGCGCGACCCACCACGAGCTGGTGATCGCCGGCCCCGACGCGACCACCACGGTGCAGCTCGAGTCCGACGCGACGGCGGGCCAGATCCTCGTCAGCGCGGCCACGGCCGAGCAGCTGCCGGCCGGGTGGTCGGGCCAGGCCACCGAGGACGGGGTGCCCCTGCGGCTCGCGCGCGTTGACCGGTTCGAAGCAGTCCCCGTGACCGCAGCCCCACCGACGGACCCGACCGATCCTGCTCTGGTCCCGCTCGGCCTGCGGGCCGGGGTCCAGGCGGGCACGACCCTGGGTGAGCACCGTCCGGCGACGATCGCCTTCGTGGAGGTGCCGCACCTCGACCGGGTGGCGGCCGACGAAGGCCCGCCCGGCGTGCTCGACCGCCTCGCTGCGGTCGCCGAGGCGATCGACGCGGCGGTCGAGGAGCACGGCATCACCTGGCTCGCGTCGGACATCGTGGCCGACGGGGCGAAGCTGATCCTTGCGGCCGGCGCGCCGACGTCGACCGAGAACGACGAGGAGCGGATGCTGCGGGCGGCCCGGCAGATCAGCGACGCCTGCCAGCGCCCCCCGCTGCAGATCGGCGTCAACCGCGGCCCGATCTTCATGGGCGACGTCGGCCACCCCGACCGGCGCAGCTACACCGTGATGGGCGACGCGGTGAACCTCGCCGCCCGGCTCATGGCGAAGTCAACCCCCGGGGAGGTGATCGTCGAGCGGTCGGTGCTCGACCGCAGCTCGGCCCGCTTCGAGGTCGACGCGCTCGAACCGTTCCTGGTGAAGGGCAAGACGGCGCCGATCCACGCGGCTGCGCTCGGCCGGCTCGCGGGGTGGGACCGGACCGCCACCGTGCAGCTGCCCATCATCGGACGGGACCGTGAGCTCGCGCGGCTCGGCGAGCGAGCCCGGTCGGTGACCGAGGGCGGCGGTGCGTCCGCGCAGATCGTCGCGGACGCCGGCATGGGCAAGTCCCGGCTGGTCGAGGAGCTGCGGTCCACGGTCCGCGACCTCACGTGGCTCAGCGGCCACAGCGAGCCGTATGCGCAGACGACGCCGTACTTCGTGGTGCGGTGGATCCTCCGGCCGCTGGCCGGGATCGAGCTCGACGAAGCACCCGACCCGGGCGGCGTCGCGCTGGCCCGCTGGGTCGGGCAGGTGGCGCCCGATCTCACCCCGTGGTTGCCGCTGATCGCGACCTGCTTCGGCGTCGACGTGCCGGCCAGCCGTGCGGTCGACGAGCTCGACCCGTCCCTGGTGCAGGCGCAGCTGCACGAGGTCGTCGCCGACCTCCTCGGTCGAACGGTGACCGGACCGACCGGGGTCGTGGTCGAGGACCTCCACTGGGCCGACCAGGCGAGCATCGAGCTGCTGGGCCGGCTGGCCACCGAGGCGGTGGCCATGGAGCGTCCCTGGTTCGTGCTCGCGACGAGCCGGCCGTCGGGTCCGGAGCTCCCCTCGCCGACCATGCGCCTGGAGCTCGAGCCGCTCGGGGCCGAGGACGCGTCGCGCCTCGCGGTCGTCGCCGCGGGGGACCGCGCCATCGGCGACGCCGAGCTGGCCCGCATCGCGACGAGCGGCGGTGGCAACCCGCTGTTCCTGCGCGAGCTCGCGGCGATGGCCGACGATCTCGCCGGCGAGGCGGTCCCCGAGACGGTCGAACGGCTCATCGGCAGCCGCATCGACACGCTGCCGCCCGAGCACCGGGCGCTGCTGCGCGACGCCTCGGTGCTGGGGTCTTCGGTGGACCTGGCCCTGCTGGCCGAGGTCCTCGGGGATCCCGACGTCGGCGAGCGGGCCCGCTGGAGCCCGCTCGAACCGTTCGTGACCGAGGACGGGCCGGGTTCGCTCCGCTTCCGTCACGACCTGGTGCGGGCCGGCGCGTACGCCGGGCTCTCGTACCGCCGCCGTCGCGAGCTGCACGGTCGCGCCGGCGACGCGATCGTCGCCCGCGCGGCGCGACCCGAAGACGCCGCGCCCGCGCTCTCACTCCACTTCTCCCAGGGCGGCCGCCTCCCCGAGACGTGGGAGTGGTCGGTGCGGGCTGCGGACCGAGCTGCCTCGGCGGCCGCCATGACCGAGGTGGTCGAGCTGCTGCAGCGCGCGCTCGCGGCTGCTCGGGCCTCGTCACTCGCGACGCCGGCCGAGCTCGCGCGCGTGAGCGAGCAGCTCGGCGACGCCGCCGACCGGATCGGGCGCTTCCCGCTCGCGCACGAGGCCTACCGCGCGGCACGGCAGTGGGTGCGCGACGACCCGGTCGCGACGGCCCGGCTGCTGCGCAAGCACGGCGTGATCGCCGACCACCAGGGTCGGTACACGGCCTCGCTGCGGTGGTACGGCCGCGGGCTGACGCTGCTGCGGGGCCTTGCCTCGCCGGAGGCCGGGCTGGCCCGAGCCGAGCTCGAGCTCGCGTACGGCGTCGCCCGCTACTACCAGGGCCGCTTCGGCGAGGCGCTGCGGCGGGCCCAGGCGGCCGGCGAGATCGGTCGTGCGCTCGGCGACCGCAGCATCGAGGCCCAGGCGGAGCTCCAGCTGGAGATGGCGTGCAGCGATCTGCGCCTTCCGGAACGAGTCGGCCACGGGGCCCGGTCCCTCGAGCTCCTCGAGGACCTCGGCGACGACCTCCGGCTCGGGAACCTGCTGCTCAACCTGGGGGTCAGCTCGGCGAACGAGGGCCGGTGGGACGAGGCCCGCGCCTGCTACGAGCGCAGCGCGGCGGCGTACCGGCAGGCCGGTGACGTCGTGGGGGCTGCGAGCACGCTGAACAACGAGGCCGAGATCCTCACCGACCAGGGCCGCATCGACGACGCCGAGACCCGCCTGCTCGACGCCCGCCGCATCTACCGCTCCGCCGGGTACGAGTGGGGTGTTGCGCTCACGACGAGCGGGTTGAGCCGCCTCGCGCTGCGCCGGGGACGGGTCGACGAGGCGCACGAGCTGCTCGACCGGGCCGAGGCCGAGTTCCGCGACCTCGACTCCACCGCGCTGGTGATCGACACCCGGGTGCGGCAGGTGGAGCTGCTGGTCTACGAGGGTCGGGTCGAGGATGCGTGCGCGCTGGCCGACGACGTCGACACCGAGCTCGAGGCCTTCGGCCACGTCGCGATGCTCCCGGCGACGATGCTCCGGCTGCGGGCGATGCTAGATCTGCAGCGCGGATCACTCGACTCGGCGCGGCGCGGCTTCGAGTCGGCGATCGTGGCCGCCGAGGCGGAGGACATCGCCTACGAGGTCGCGCTGGCGCTCGCCGGGCTCGACGCGATCGACCGGGCCGCCGGACGCGATGCGGATGCAGGGCGCGCGACGCGCCTGGCGGAGCTCTGCGCGGGTCTCGGCGTCGTGGCCCTGCCGGCGATGCCGCTCGGGTCAGAGGCGGGTGCCGCGTTCCTCGCGGACGCGAGTGGTCACTTCGGCGAGATGACGACGTCGTCGGTGTCGGTGTGACCGGACGGGTCGCTCACGGTGAGACGGAAGCTGACCGCGGACTTCGGTCGGTTGCCGGCGACCGACGCCTTGGCCTTGTCCGCGTCGGTCAGCGTGACCGTCGGCCCGCCGATCTGCACCCAGTGGTACGTCAGCGGCTTGCCTTCCGGATCCTGTGAGGCCGAGCCGTCGAGCGTGAACGCGTTCTTCGCCGCGATCTTCCGGTCGTCGCCGGCGTGCGCGACCGGCGGGCGGTCCACGTCGTCGTTGCTGATGGTGAGCGTCGCCGATGCCGACCCGAGGAGCGCCCCGTCGGGTGAGCGGAGGGTGACGGTCGCGGTCTCGTCCGGCTCGAGGCCGTCGTCGCCGTGCACCACCACCGGGATGGTCGCCGCCGTGTCCCCGGCCGGGATGGTGAGGGTGCCCGCCGTCGAGTCGTAGTCCGACGGGCTGTGCGCGGTGCCGTCGGAGGTCACGTACTGGACGGTGACCGACCGGTCGGCAGCCTGGTCGAGGGTCACCGGGACGTCGACGGTGGTGCTCCCGTGGTCGCCCTCGTCGGTGTTGACGGCGCCCACGCTCACGTGGCTCGGCGGGCGGGCGTCGAAGAGCCGGCCCTTGCTGTTGCTCACACCGACGTTGCCGGCCGCATCGAGCGCCTGGACCATGAGCTCGGCCGCCGTGGTGCCCGGCGGAACCGCGACCGAGCCCGACCACGTGTCGCCCGAGCCGTGCGTGAGCTCCAGCAGCTGCCACCCGCTCCCGCCGGTGGTGAAGAGCACGACGACCCGTTGGACACCCGACGTGTCGGTGGCGACCGCCGACACGTGGAGCTGCCCACCCGTGATGGTCGAGGTGACCTGTCCGAGCTCGGGCGGGGTGTAGTCGGAGCTCGTCGAGTAGAGCACCTGCAGGCCGACGTGGTCGTACAGGCGCTGCGTGCCGATCCCGTGTGCGTCGGGGGTGGCGTCGCTGAGGAACTGGCCGGGGATCACGACCACGTGCTGGCGCTGCGGTGCCGAGCCGACGGCCGGCTGCGTCGCCTGGCCGGTCGAGGTGGTGACCGTGGCGATGCGCGAGGGGTACGCGACGTCACCGGCGGCCGTCTCCGGCTCGTCGGCCGAGTTGTCGAGCGTCGGTCGAGAGAACGCCGCGTCGAAGCCGGTGTCGGTCGTGCCGGTCGAGAGGTCGGTGACCAGCACGCCGTGCGCCGGCAGCGTCCCGGCACCCGTGGGGGAGGTGACGTCGAGGTCGAGTCGGGGTTCGACCGGCCGACCGGCGGTCACCTGCGGGTCGAGGGTGGCACCCCCCGGTCCGTCCACCGTGTAGTAGTCGCCGATGTCGCCGCTGGTGCCGCTCTGGAGCGTGAACGACGGATCGAGCGACACCGAGGCCGACTGCAGCTGGGTGCCCACGACCGGCGACGGGTTCAACCCGGTCGGCGCCGGACGCTGGACGGTGCGGTCGCCGATCCGGTACATCGGCAGGCCGTAGAAGACGGTGGATTCGAGGGCCTTCTCGTCGTAGGGCCCGTAGAGGCCCTCGGTCGCGAAGTACTCCTGCTTGGCCAGCTCGAGCGCGTCGCCGGCCGACACCGCGCCGTCGAGCTGCCGTGCGAACAGAGAGAAGAGGCGCTCGTGCAGGCCGACGGTCGCCTGGTCGCCGTACCCGAAGCCGGTGGTCGCGAGGTACACCGTGCCTCGGCCGGCCAGCGCCTGGGCGACGTCGGCGTTCGGCGCGCCCGGCACTGCGGCGTCGGACACGTTGGCGCCCGAGTGGCAGCCCATCGAGAACACCAGCCGTGCGCCCACCGGCAGCGCGCCGGCGAGCTGCGCTGCGGTGAAGGTGCCGCCGTCGGGCGCGACTCCTTCCGTGTGGTCGAAGTGGCCGTAGACCGCCGCGACGTCGGGGTCGTCGCTCGAGAGATCGGAGAGCACCTCGCCCGCGGTCCACGAGTCGGAGATGCGGGAGCTCACGGTCGGGGAGGTGCCGCCAGCGGCGGTCCGGAGCGCGCCGGTGAGGTCGCTCAACGCCTGCCCCGCGCCGTCGGTCATGAAGTCGTAGCCGGAGGCGTACGCGCTCGACGCGTCGAGCGTCCCGCCGGACGAGACGTAGGTCTGCACCTGCTGGTGGATGTCCGACGGCGTCTCGACCAGTCGGCCGACGGCCAGGTCGGGGACGTAGAGGCGCCGGTTGAGGTACGGCACCGGGTCGATGTCGCCGTACGGGTCGTCGCTCAGCATGTGGCCCGTCGCGGCGGCGGCCTCGTAGGGGTTGTTCGAGCCGAGCTCGTCGGCGTAGCCCTTCTCGTTGCCGATCCTCGTGGTGTCGTCGAGGCGCGCCATCGGCACCATGTCGTCTGCGCCGACCACGACGATGTTGCGCAGCGTCGGGTGCGGCGCGATGCCGTTGGCGAGATCGCCCGTGCGGATGCGGTCGATCAGCGC
>JAFBAD010000097.1 GCA_019247975.1 Acidimicrobiia bacterium | reverse complement strand
GGCGGTCCCGACGGGATTTGAACCCGCGACCTCCGGCTTGACAGGCCGGCGTGCACTCCAAACTGCACCACGGGACCACGTTGCGCGCACCCCCAACGGGATTCGAACCCGCGTTACCGGCTTGAAAGGCCGGCGTCCTAGGCCGCTGGACGATGGGGGCTCGTGCCCCGTTGTAGGGCCCGGTCACAGTAGCAGTCCCCCTCGGCCGCTCCGCTCGCCGATGCCGTCGGAACGGCGGTGGCTGCCGCTCGGGTCCCCGCACTCAGGTCACGGCATTCGATGCCGACGAAAGCAGGGCCCCCACGACGTGGAGATCGCTGCGATGAGCGACCAGCTGTGTGCCCACTGCGGCAACGCAGTTCCCCCGACAACCGAGCGCTGTGACGCCTGCGGCGCCTGGCAGGCTGCCCCGCCACCGGTCGCGCCTCCGGAAGGAGCCGAGACCGAAGGGTCCGACCGGCCCTGGTGGGACCCGGGCGAGCCGTACTGGGAGCGCCAGAAGCAGGCGGGCCCGCCGGTCCCCGGCCTTGCGCAGGACCCGCCGGCCCCCGTCACACCGCCCGGCCCCGCCGAAGCAGCGGATCCGGCATCGGCGGATACGACGACGGCCGCCCCGCCGCCGGCGGCCCCGCCCCAAGTCGAGGCGCCCGCCTTCCCCGAACCGCCTCCGCCGCCACCCGGCTACCCGGCGTCACCCGCGACGTTCGGGCCGCCACCCGAGCAGCCCCGACCCAGGTCCTCGAAGCGGGGGCCGATCCTCGCCGGGGCCGCGATCCTCGCTGCGATCGCGGTCGTGGCCGCCGGCTCGGTGGTGCTCCTCGGCGGCAAGTCCAGCCCGAACCACCCCGACCACTGGGATCCCCGCATCGCGCCGATCGCCCAATGGGTGGCGCGCGAGCGCAAGCTCTCGTTCCTGCACCCGGTGTACGTCGACTTCCTCACGCCCGCGCAGTACCGGGCGGCATCGACGACCTCCGAGGACGACCTCTCGCCCCAGGACAAGGCCGAGCTCGACCAGTACGCCGGAGCATGGCGGGCCATCGGCCTCGCCCAGGGGAAGGTCGATCTTGGCAGCTCGATGAACGAGGTCTCCGACACCGGGACGCTCGCGTTCTACGACCCTGACGACCAGCGCGTCCGGGTGCGGGGCACGAAGCTCACTCCCGGCGTGCGGGTCACGCTCGCGCACGAGCTCACGCACGCGCTGCAGGACCAGCACTTCGACCTGAAGCAGCTCTACAACGACAGCTCCCGGCTGCAGCCCGACAGCTACGACACGCAGCTGCGAGCCGTCGTCGAGGGCGACGCCGAGGACATCGAGCAGCGCTACATCGACGAGCAGCTGACCTCCGAGGAGCGTCGCGCCTACGAGAAGCAGTCCGAGGACGAGGGCAAGGCGGCCAACGACAAGCTCCAGAAGGCGTCGGTGCCGCCCGGGCTGCTCGGGACCTTCTCCGCGCCCTACTGGTTCGGCCCCCGCTTCGTCACGATGATCGAGCAGGAGCGTGGCGCGAAGGCGGTCGACGAGGCGATCCGCGTCCCGCCGTCGAGCTCGGAGCAGATGTTCGACCCGCTCGCCTACCTGAACGGGGACCGTCCGGTGACGGTCGATCCCGTCAAGGTCCCCGCCGGCGCGACGGTCATCGATCAGGGCCCGTTCGGCAGCGTCCAGTGGTTCCTGATGTTGGCCGAGCGGATCAAGCCCGCGACCGCGCTCCGCGCTGTCGACGGCTGGGGCGGCGACAGCCAGGCGGTGTGGACGCAGCACGGCAAGGTCTGCATCGGCGCGAACTTCTCGGGGGACACGCCTGACGACGACGACGAGATGGTCGACGCGCTCAACCGCTGGTCGAAGGCGATGCCGGCCGGCACGGCCGAGGTCAGCCACGGCCACGGGGTCGTCTCGTTCAGGAGCTGCGATCCGGGTTCGTCGGCGAAGCTGCACGTGACCGGGCGCTCGGGCGATGCGCTCGCCTACCCGGCGGTGCGCACCGACATCGCGACCGCAACGCTCTCCGAAGGGGCGAGCACCGACCAGGCGGGGTGCTTCGGCACCCAGATCGTGAGCGAGCTCACGCCCGCACAGCTCACCGAGGACACGACCTTCTTCGAGAGCGTCGACTTCGACCGGTTGGTGACCGACGCACGCGTCCGCTGCCAGTGAGCGTGGCGGTCAGCGCCCCGACAGGGACTGCACCGTCCGATCGAGCAGGTAGCCGAGGAACTCGTAGAGCGCGTACGCAGGGGCGTCGGGATCGTGCGGGTCGGTCGGACCTTCCTGGTCCTCGCTGACGTCGAGCCGGGTACCGAGCACGAGTCGCAGCGCGTTGAGCGCCTGCATCCACGCCTGCACCTCGTCGTCGTCGAGCGTGGTGCGCTCCGCTGCGGCGCGCAGCACGTCGAGCTGCGCACGTCGGGTCGTGCGGAGCTCCTCGCCGATCAGCAGCTGCCAACCGGCCTCGTGCTCCTCGTCGTCGATGTAGGCGGTGGGGTGGAGGCGGCGCAGCGACGGGTCGTCGGGCCGGGCCTCGAGCATCGCGTCGAGCTCACCGGCGAGCGACGCCAGCAGCTGGCGCTCGTCCGCGCCGAGGTGGAGCGTCCAGGCCCCGTCTCGCCCCCTCGTCAGGAGCTTGCGGCTGCGACCGAGCAACGGGTCAGTCGTCCTGCTGCATGGTGGCCCAGAGCCCGTGCTCGTGGAGCCGCAGCACGTCGACCTCGGCCTTCTCGCGCGGCCCGTTCGACACGACGGCCCGCCCCTTCTCGTGGACGTCCAGCATCAACGACGTGGCCTTCTCGAGGCTGTACCCGAACAGCTTCTGGAACACGAAGGTGACGTACGACATGAGGTTGATCGGGTCGTTCCAGACGAGGACGATCCACGGGCGGTCCGGGATGACGTCGACCTCATCGGTGGGCGACGCGATCTCGGTGGGCGCCTCCACCGGCGTGGACGACATCGCCCCAGTCTCGCAGCCCCTCCGCAGGAGCGGACATCCCGAGCGCGAGGTGCAGCACCGCGATCCACACGAGCGCGGCGCCGAGGACGTGCAGGCCGACGAGCAGCGGCGGGATCTCGGTGAAGTACTGCGTGTAGCCGACCGCGGCCTGCAGCACGAGCACGAACAGCAGCGCTTCGGCCGAGCGCTGGACGGTGACGGGTGCCCGCTCGGAGCGCATGCGCCACATCGCCGCCAGCGTGACGCCGAGGAACAGGATCATCATCGTCCCGTGCACGCGGGCCGCCGAGTGCAGGGTGAAGGGCAGCCGCTTCGCCCGCTCGTCGCCGGCGTGCGGGCCGGACCCGGTGACCACGGTGCCGGTGACGATCACCAGTCCGGCGAGGACGACCAGGGCGGCGCCGAGCCGGTGCAGCCCTGGGGTGACGACCGGGCGGCGCGCGCCGTCCGCCTCGCCGGCCCGGTGGTGGAGGACCACCGCGTCCGCCACGAGCGCCATCGAGAGGATGAAGTGGCCCTGGACCAGGACCGGGTTCAGGTCGAAGAGCACGACGATCCCGCCGAGGACGATCTGGCCGATCACCCCGGCGACCAGGCCGATCGACAGCCAGACCAGGTCTCTGCGCTTCGGCGCACGGACCAGCGACCCGAGCACGGCGACGATCACCGCGAGCGACACCAGGCCGGTGATGAGCCGGTTGACGAACTCGACCATCGCGTGGCGCTCCCACGGCGCAACGAGGTGGCCCTTCTCGCAGTTCGGCCAGTCGGTGCACCCGAGGCCCGAACCGCTCAGCCGGACGGCTGCGCCCGTCACGACGATGAGCACGAGCAGCACCAGGACGACGGTCGTGATCCGGTGGAAGTCGCGCTCGCTGAGGCTGAACCGGCGCACCGGGAAGATCATGGGCCAACCCTGCCGACGATTTCGATTCGGCCCTGCCTGTTGGGGAGGAAGGCGTCGGCTGATTTCGAAACTGATGGGGGGCCGGTCGTAGGGTGGCCGACGTGCACTGGACCGTGACGCGCTCGGCATCTGCGACGCGCTCACGGGTCGGTGCGTTCGTGGCCCTGACCAAGCCGCGGATCATCGAGCTGCTGCTGGTCACGACCGTCCCCACGCAGGTCGTCGCCTACAAGGGCATGCCCCCGCTGCGCCTCGTCTTCTGGACGGTGCTGGGCGGCGCGCTCGCAGCCGGGGGTGCGAACTGCTTCAACATGGTGGTCGACCGCGACATCGACCGGCTGATGGCCCGCACGCGGAACCGGCCCCTCGTCACCGGCGAGGTGAGCGTGCCGGAGGCGCTAACGTTCGCGCTCGCCCTCGAGGTCGTCGCCTTCGGCCTCCTCTGGTCGCAGGTCAACCTGCTCAGCGCGGTGCTGGCCGTGTCGGCCTGCCTCTTCTACGTGTTCGTGTACACGCTGTGGCTGAAGCGGTCCTCCACCAGCAACATCGTGATCGGCGGCGCCGCAGGGGCCGTGCCGGTCCTGGTCGGCTGGGCCTCGGTGACCGGCACGCTCACGTGGGCGCCGGTCATCCTCTTCGGCGTCATCTTCTACTGGACCCCGCCCCACTTCTGGGCCCTCGCCATCCGCTACCGCGAGGACTACCAGGCGGCCGACGTCCCCATGCTCCCGGCCGTGTCCAGCCTGCGCACCACCGCGATCCGCATCGTCGGCTACACCGTGCTGCTGTGGGGCCTCACCCTGCTGTTCTCGCCCGTGGCCGGCATGGGCGCCCTCTACCTCGTTGCCGCGCTGCTGCTCGGCGGGTGGTACCTGATCCTGGCGCTGCGCCTGCTCAGGTCGCCCTCCCCGGAGCTGGCCATGCGCATGTTCACCTGGTCGATCACCTACATCACCCTCCTGTTCGGGGTGATGGCGGTCGACCAGCTCATCCGTTCGTGACGAGCAGTTTCGGACCGTCTGGAGCCGCTGTGTATTGTCCCGAGCCGCAATGGCCGTGACCGACGCGCCGCCTGAGGCCGCCCCTCGACCGGCTGTGGCCCCGGAAGGCACATCGACAACCGAACCCCCCATCGGTG
>JAFBAD010000019.1 GCA_019247975.1 Acidimicrobiia bacterium | reverse complement strand
GCTTCTCAGCCTGGTAGTTGAAGTACCACTCGACCGAGTCACCCCAGATGTAGCCGGGGTGGATCGCGTTGACCCGGATGCCCATCGGTCCGAGCTCGCGGGCGAGCGTCCGGGTGACGCCCTTCAGCGCGCTCTTCGATGCGGTGTAGGAGCCGAACTTCGCCTGGATGCGTTCGGTCGACATCGTGTTGATCATCACGATGTAGCCGCCGCCGCGCGCTTCCATCTGCGGAGCGATCGCCCGCGTCATGTGGAGCGCGCCGAACAGGTTGATGTCGATGACGTCCCGCCACGCCTGCAGGTCGGCCTCGAGCACCGACTTCGCGTCGCCGCCGTGGAAGGCGTTGTTCACGAGGATGTCGATGCCACCCAGCTCGGCTGCGGCGCGATCCGCGAGCTCGAAGCACGCGTCCGGGTCGACGACGTCGCAACGGACCGGCAGCGCGTTCCGTCCGAGCGCCTCGACCTCCTTCGCGACCGCTTCGAGCTTCGCCTCGGTGCGCCCGCCGAGCACGATGTCCGCGCCCTGCTGCGCGAGCGCCAAGGAGATGTCGCGACCCATGCCCGGACCGATGCCCGACACCACCGCGACCTTGCCGTCCAACAACACGAAACTGTGCCCTCCCTCGTCAGCCCGCGAGCGCGGGACCGACCTCGGCGCCGAAGCGCTCGATCTGCTCGACCATCTCGTCGACCGAGCGCGAGCGCGGCCGTATCTGCACCTGACCGACGCCGAGCGCCATGAACTTCCGGAGCACGTGGGCCAGCTTCTCGGGCGGTCCAGTCATGCACGGACCGGTGTCCCACGTCGGCTCGCCGACGTAGATCGGCCCGGCGATGGCCCCGATGTCGATCGGGTCGTCGCCGCGCACCGACGCCCGGTGCGAGCGGATGAACTCCACGGCCTCGGGCGTGACCGGCCCCTGCGGCAGCCAGCCGTCGCCCCGCTCGGCCGCGCGGCGCAGCGCCGGCTTCGACGAACCCCCGACCCAGATGGGCGGGCCGCCGGGCTGGATCGGCCGCGGCCGCTGCCCGAAGCCCTCGAACGGCCAGCGCGGCCCGTCGGCCACCGGGTACTCGTCGGCGAACGCGGCCCGCACCGCGTCGATCGCCTCGTCGAGCAGGCGACCCCGATCGGCGAAGTCGAGCCCGAGCAGCTCGAACTCGCCCTCCACGTGGCCCGAGCCGACGCCGAGGATCGCCCGGCCCCCCGACACGTTGTCGAGCGTCGACCAGGCCTTCGCGGTCTGCAGCGGGTGCTTGTACGGGAGGACCGCGACGTGGCTCAGCAGGTGGACCTGCTCGGTGACGCCGGCCAGCCAGCCGAGCGTGGCGATCGTGTCCCACCACGCGATGCCCATGGTGACGGCGCGGTCCTCGGGGATCGCGATGTGGTCGCACACCGCGATGTAGAAGAAGCCGGCGCGGTCGGCGGCCTGCGCGATGCGCCGGAGATCGTCGGCGGTCGCGTCGGCCTCCCACGGCTCGGCGTAGATCGTGCTCTGCGACTGGATGGGCAGCTGCATGCCGTACACGAGCCGGCCCTCAGGAAGGATCGTCGTCACGACGGCGGCCTCTGCCCGGTCACGGCCCAGAAGATGATGCGGGCCATCGTCGTGCGCAAGTCGTTCGTGCGCACGCCCCAGAACTCGAAGCCGTAGCGGTGCGCTGCGACGTGGGCGAGCATCGACACGAGCACGCCTGCGGTCGCCATCGGATCGACGTCGCTCGGGTGCCGCCCCGTCGCCTTCATCTCGCTGATCGCCTCGGCCAGCGCGTTGTACAGGTCGTTGAGGAGGTGCACCCGCACGTTGGCGAAGCGCCCGTCGCCTTCCTCGGTCGCGAGGTCGACGACCCGCAGCACCGGCTGGTGCTCCTCCCAGAAGGTGATGAACTCGTCGGCCAGCTCGGTGCATGCGGCGTAACCGACCCGGCCCTTCCACGTCGTCGACCGCACGTGCTCACCGAACTTGCGGCCCTGCTTGGCCATCTCCTCGGCCAGCACGACGATCGCCGCCTCGACGTCGGGGAAGTACTGGTAGAAGGTCGCCGGCGACGTGCCCGCTTCGCGCGCGATGTCCACGACCTTGAGGTCGCGGTAGGAGGTCGTGCGGAGCATCTCGTGCGTGCAGGCGAGGAGTCGCTGCCGCGTCGCTCGACCTCTCCGGCCGGGGGTCCGTCCGTCGGAAGCCCGCGCCGGAGCGTCGGTCATGCGGCGGACAATATCTGACGACCCGTCAGCAGTCCGCCGTGCGTGCTCACCCGCGTACCTTCCACGCCGCGATCACGTCGTCGGTCGTCGTCACCGTGGCCAGCAGCGAGAGCGTGTTGTCGATCACCGCGTCGGCGTACTCGGCCGGCACGCCGTTGACCGCGTCGCGCGGCAGCACCGCTTGGTAGCCGCGGTTGACCGCGTCCATCACCAGGTTCGTGATGGCGATGTTCACCGACACGCCGGTGACGACGAGCGTGGTCACGCCGAGGTTGCGCAGGACCGGGTCGAGGTCGGTACCGGCCATCGGGTCGAGGCCGTGCAGGCGGTTCAGGACGAGGTCGCCCTCGACCGGACCGAGCTCCGGGACGACCTCCACCGCCGGCGTGCCGGGCAGCAGCTGCACGCCGCTCTTGCGGACCGCGTTGAACAGCCGCGCGTTGCTGTTCGAGCCGCGGCGGTCGGCGCGGGTCGCTGCGGTGCAGTGGATGACCGTCGCTCCTGCGGCGCGCGCCGCGATGCACAACCGGGCGGTGTTGGCGATCGTCCCGCGGGCCGCGGCGGCCAGTTCGGGCAGGACCGAGGAGTCACCCACCACGCCGTTCTGCAACTCGGAGGTGACGACCGCGGTCGTCGCGGGGGCGATGAGCGCGCGCAGCTCCAGGGGCACGAAGGCGGACTGTACCGGCCGACCTCCTACCCTCGGACCGGTGCCTGATCCGTTGCCCGCAGACCTCGATCACGTCGCCGTCGCGGTGGAGCGATGGACCGACGCGTGGCCCCGCTACCTCGGGGATCTGGCCGGGCAGTGGCTGGCCGGCGGTCGCGGTCCGGGCTTCTCGCCCAGCCAGGTGCGCTACCCGCACCCCGAGCGATCGATGAAGGTGGAGGTGCTCGAGCCGAGCCTGGTCGAGCTGAACGATTTCCTCCGCCGCTTCCTCGACCACAGCGGCCCAGGCCCGCACCACCTCACGTTCAAGGTCCCCGATCTCGAAGCCGCCCTCGACGTCATGCGCGACCGCGGGTACGAGCCGATCGGTGTCGACCTGTCGAACGACGAGTGGAAGGAGTCGTTCATCCATCCGAAGCAGGCGTGCGGCATCGTCGTCCAGGTCGCGCAGGCGTCGGGCGAGATGCCGGTCGAGATGGACGGACCGAAGGTGCCGCCCCGGGTCGACCAGCCGGCCTCGCTGGTGGAGGTCGTCCACCTGGTCGCTGACCTGGCCGCGGGCCACGAGCTGTTCGCCGAGCTGCTCGGCGGTCGCCCGTCGGGCGGTTCCGTGCACGACGAGCTGCTGGACTGGCCCAGCGGCGGTCGCCTGCGCCTGGTGCAGCCGGCCCCCGGCACCCCGGGTGCGGCATGGCTCGGCAGCCGGCCCGGGCGCCTCTCCCACCTGGTGTTCGAGGTCGAGGATCCGGTCGGGGTCGCCGACGCGGTGGAGCAGGACGACGGCACCTTCGTGGTCGACGCAGCGGCCAACCTCGGCACCCGGCTGGAGCTCCGCCCTCGGGTTTTCTGACGGGTCGTCAGATAAGCTCGCGCCATGACGGAGCTGCCGAAGATCATCAGCGTCGATGACCACGTGGTCGAGCCGCCGCACGTCTGGGAGACGTGGCTGCCCGCCAAGTACAAGGACCGGGGACCGAAGGTCGAGCGCCGGGGCATCGGCACGATGCGCCACGTCGGCGGCGGCACCTACGAGCAGACCTTCGACGAGGACGGCCCGAAGGCCGACTGCTGGATCTTCGAGGACCTCGTCTACATCAACAAGCGCCATGTGGCGGCGGTCGGTTTCGACCGCGACGACATGACGGCGTCGCCCATCACCTACGACGAGATGCGCCCGGGTTGCTACGACCCGAAGGCCCGTGTCGAGGACATGGAGATGAACCACGTCGAGGCGTCGCTCTGCTTCCCGTCGTTCCCCCGCTTCTGCGGCCAGACCTTCACCGAGGCGAAGGACCGCGAGCTCGGGCTCGCCTGCGTCAAGGCCTACAACGACTGGATGGTCGAGGAGTGGTGCGGCGACTCCGGTGGCGCGCTCATCCCGCTGATCATCGTGCCGCTGTGGGACGCGCAGCTCGCGGCGGACGAGGTGCGCCGCAACGCCGAGCGCGGCGTCCACGCAGTGTGCTTCAGCGAGATCCCGCCGCACCTCGGGCTGCCGTCGATCCACTCGGGTGAGTGGGATCCGTTCTTCGCAGCGTGCGAGGAGACGCAGACGACGATCAACATGCACATCGGTTCGTCGTCGCGCATGCCGGCGACGTCGGGCGACGCGCCGATCGCGGTCGCCGCCACGCTGTCGTTCAACAACGCGATGGCGTCGCTGTCGGACTGGCTCTTCTCCGGCAAGCTCGTGCAGTTCCCCGAGCTCAAGCTGGCCTACTCCGAGGGCCAGATCGGCTGGCTGCCGTACATCCTCGAGCGGGCCGACACGGTCTGGCAGCAGCACCGAGCGTGGGCCGAGGTGGCCGACATCGTCCCGGAGCCGCCGTCGACCTACTACTTCCGCCAGGTGTACGGCTGCTTCTTCAGCGACTTCCACGGGCTCAAGTCGCTCGACGAGGTCGGCGTCGACAACATCACGTTCGAAACCGACTACCCGCACACCGACTCGACCTGGCCGGACACGAAGAAGATCGCCGAGGAGATGGTCGCCGGGATCGACGACGAGACCGTCTACAAGATCATGCGGGGCAACGCGATCCGCATGCTCCACCTCGACCTCGCCAGCTAGCCGCCGTTGATCCCCGAGGTCGTTGCCGAGGCGGCCCGCCGCTTCGGGCCGACTGCGGCGTTCGTCGACGCCGACGGCACGCCGCTCAGCTACGCGGACCTCGACGCGCGGTCCTCGGCGTTGGCTGCTGCCTTGCGCGCGTCGGGCATCGGCGAGGGCGCAGTCGTCGGGCTCACGCTGCCGTCGACCGCCGCGTACGTGGTCGCCTACATCGGCGCGGCGAAGGCCGGCGCGATCACCGCCGGGATCAACCCGCGGTTGACCGGACCCGAGCAGCAGGCATGCATCGACATCGTCGATCCCGCGCTGGTGATCTCGTCTGCGGACGAGGTCGAGCGGTTGGTGGTCGATGGCGCCGGACGGTCACGTCCTGAGCTCACCGAGGACATCGACCGGCCGGTGGTGGTGGTGTTCACCTCGGGCACGACCGGGCTGCCCCGGGGCGCCATCTTCACCAACCGCCAGCTCGCCGCGGTGACCCGCATCGACGTGGCCGACCGGTGGGGTGACGGCTCGACGATGCCGATGCTCGCCGGCACCCAGTTCGCCCACGTCGGCTTCACGACCAAGCTGCCCTGGTACCTGCGGCTCGGATCCACCACCCACCTGCTACCCCGCTGGCGGGCGGCCGACGTGCTGGAGCTGGCCGAGCGGGTGCGGCTCCCGATGCTCGGTGGCGTGGCCGCGCAGATCGCCCTGCTGTTGCGGGATCCGAGCTTCGACGAGCGCGACCTGTCGTCGGTGCAGCAGCTCGTCGTGGGCGGCGGCCCGTCGGCGCCCGCGCTGGTGGCCGAGGCCCGCCGGCGCTTCGGGGCGGACTACTCGATCCGCTACTCGTCGACCGAGTCGGGCGGGGTCGGGACCGGCACCGCGTTCGACGCCGACGAGCACGAGGCCCTCGAGACGGTCGGCCGGCCCCGCGGCGAGGTCGAGGTGGAGATCCGCTCCGTTGACGGCGGCGGCGAGGTGGTGACCGACGGCGAGGTCGGCGAGGTGCACCTCCGGTCGGGCGCGGTGATGAGCGGCTACTGGGGCGACGCCGAGGCGACCGCGCACGCGCTGCCCGGAGACGGGTGGCTGCGCACCGGCGACCTCGGCCGCATCGACGAGACCGGCTGCCTCGTGCTCGCCGGCCGGGCCAAGGAGATGTTCATCAGGGGCGGGTACAACGTGTATCCGATGGAGGTCGAGGCGGTCCTCGGCCAGCACCCGGCGGTCGCCGATGTCGCCGTGGTGCCTCGGCCCGACCTGGTGATGGGCGAGCTCGGCGTCGCCGCGATCGTCGCCGCCGATCCGGCGGCCCCGCCCGCGCTGGCCGACCTACGGGCCTTCGCCGGCGATCGCCTCGCGTCCTACAAGCTCCCCGACGACGTGGTCGTCGTCGACGAGCTACCGCTGACCCCCGGCCAGAAGATCGACCGCAAAGCCCTCACCGCCATTCTCGAGGACGGGCCTACCGGATCCCGGTAGGCGGGTCCTCGAGAATCACTCCAGGGGCCAGAAGCCGGGGACGTCGGTGGGCTTGGTGTCGAGGTAGACCTTCGCTTCGGGGGCACCGCGGAAGCGGCCGTGGCTCCAGCGGACCTCCACGTGGCCGCGGACCGAGCGGTCGCCTCCCGTCTCCCGGTCGGTGACCGCCGCCTGCCAGCGCACGATCGGCTGGCCGGCCGGCTCGCCCCAGACCTCGAACGCCTTGAGCTTGAACCGCTGCCGCCAATCCCACGGCGTGTCGATGCGCAGGCGGAGCGACGACCGGCCCGACGTGCCGAGCACGAAGTACGGCGCGCTCGTCAGCCGGAGCATCCGCCACAGCAGCCGCTCGCGTGATGCGACGTCGGGCAGCGCGGCCGACCAGCGCGCCGCCGATCGATCGGCCACCGCGTGGGCGAAGCGGCGGTAGGCCTTGTCGACCAGCGGCGACAGCTTCCCCCGAAGGGAGTAGGCGAGCGCCTTGCGCTCGAACCGGTCGAGCGATCCCGGCACGTCCGGAAGGCCTTCGTCGGGCCGGTCGTCTCGCACCGCCTGCCACAGGTCCTCGTACTCACCCGGCGCGGCGATCGCGTACCAGTCGGCCACCGTGTCGGCCGGACGCTCGCCGAGGCAGCCGTCGAACAGCGTGGCCGGCGACGAGTTGCGCAGGATCTTCGACAGGTACTTGCAGCTGACCAGGTACACGTGGTCGATGCGCAGGTCGGCCGGCACATCGGCGACGGCCGGGAGCTTGTCGGGGCCCTTCCACTCGACCCGCATCGGGGGCCGGCCCCGCAGCCCGTCGGTCGCCCGCAGGAAGGCCGAGCCGTTGGCCCAGGCCGAGGCGAAGTCGGCCGCGTGACCCGGGTCCTTGCGGGCGGCGGCGAGCCGATCCCAGTGCACGTCGTCCACGCCGGCCATCGCGGCCGGCCGCTCGGCCAAGGCCCAGTCGAGGTCGCCGACCCCGAGCATGGCGAGACCGGTGACGATCTCGGTGACCTCGGTCCTCAGAGACGGCACTACGGCGACTCAGTCGACGGCGGTTCCCACCGCTCGAGCTCGTTGCTCGTCCAGAACCCCTCCAGCGGGCCACGCCGGCCGCCGCCGTACCCGCCGCTCGCGTAGCGGCGGAGCCGCTGGAAGCCCTCGGCCGACAGCATCTCCACCGCGTCGTGGAACGCGTTGGGGCCCGCCGCCCGCATGGCGCGGTCGCCCTCGCTCTTGGGCAGCGGGAGGTGGGATGTGAGCAGCACCAGCGGCACCCGCTCGTACGCCTGCTGCCGGCTGAGCACGTGGGCCCGACCGAGCGCCTTCCACAGCGTGTCGGTGCGACGGAGGCCGCCGCGCGTGCTCGAGAACGCGCCGGACACGTCGAACAGCCACTCGTCGCCGTTGTCGTCGAGCGCCCGGAAGTTCATCGTCATGCCGAGGCCGGGCAGCCTCGGGTTCTTGGCCAGCCACGTGAAGCCGGCCTGGGTCAGCACGTCCTCGGCCAGCGCCTGTGCGGCCTTGCCCTCCTTCGACGCCCGGGCCTGGAAGTCCGCGTCGTCGAGCGGCGGAGCCGGCGCCGGCGCCTCCGCAGCGGGCGCGACCACCGGCTCGCGGGCCAGGTCCTCGCGCTCGAGGCGACGCTGCTGCTCCTCCTTGACCCGCTCGCGCGCGATGGCCACGTAGGACTCGTCGAGGTCGTAGCCGACGAACCGCCGGCCGGTGCGAGCCGCCGCGACCGCCGTCGAACCCGAGCCGAGGAACGGGTCGAGGACGAGGTCGTTCTCGTACGTGTAGAGGTCGATGAGCCACTCGGGCAGCTCGACCGGGAACGGAGCCGGGTGCCCGACCCGCCGGGCGTTCTCGGGAGGGATCTCCCACAGGTCCGTGGTCGCGGCCATGAACCGGTCGGAGTTGATCGTCGCCCGGTGCGGCAGCCCTTCCGCTTCGCGCTGCCGGGCCGGCTTCGCGCGATCGAACCGGCCCTTGCTGGCGACGACCACCCGCTCGGTGAAGTCGCGCAGGGAGGGGTTCGACGGCGAGCGGAACGATCCCCACGCGCAGTTCCCGCTCGCGCCCTCCTGCTTCTGCCAGATGATCTCGCCCCGCAGCAGCAGGCGGAGCCGGTCCTGCAGGATGCCGATCACGTCGGCCGACAGGCTGCGGTACGGCTTGCGACCGAGGTTGGCGACGTTGACCGCGATGCGACCACCCGGCTCGAGCACCCGCACGCACTCCGCGAAGACGCCCTCGAGCATCTCGAGGAACTCGGTGTACGAGGACGGCACGCCCGCCTGGTCGAGCTCCTCCTCGTACTGCTTGCCCGCGAAGTAGGGCGGCGAGGTGACGACCAGGGCCACGGAGTTGTCGGGCACGACGGACATGTCGCGGGCGTCGCCCACCCGGAACGGATCGCCGATCGACGCGCTCGCCTCCTCGGGCGAGCAGACGGTGTCGTCCTTGGAGATCTCGGGCGCCTGGAACCGGGCGTAGAAGGCCGACGCGTCGTGGTTCTCCCGGCGGCCGACCCCGAAGTTCGACGTCGAGGTGGGCTTCCGGTCGGCCATGTCCGAAACCCTACGCAGGGGGTCTGACAGTTCCGGGCGACTCTGGAGGCAATAGCAGTCGGAATCCGACCGCTATTGCCTTCGAACAGCAGGTCAGGCCCGCTGGAGGCCCTTCACCCAGGTGGCGTGGAGGGCGGCGTAGCGGCCGCCGGCGGCGACCAGGTCGGCGTGGGTGCCCAGCTCCACCAGGCGGCCGCCGTCGACCACGCCCACCCGGTCGGCCCGCTCGGAGGTCGAGAGCCGGTGGGCGATGACCACGACGGTCCGGCCGCGCATCAGCCGCTCCAGCGCCTCCTCCACCAGGGCCTCGGTGCCCGGGTCGAGCGACGAGGTCGCCTCGTCGAGCACCAGGACGGCAGGGTCGGCCAGCGCCGCCCGGCTGAGCGAGACCAGCTGCTTTTCGCCGGCCGACAGCCGCGAGCCCCGCTCGCGCACCTCGGTGTCGAGGCCCTCGGCCAACGCCTCGAACCGGTCGCGCACGCCGATGATCTCGAGCGCCGCCTCGACCTCGCCGTCGGTCGCGTTCGGCCGGCCGATGCGCACGTTGTCGCGGATGGTCCCGTTGAAGAGGAAGCCCTCCTGCGGCACGACCGTCATGTGCTTGCGCAGCGAGGACAGCGACGCGTCGCGCAGGTCGACCCCGCCGTAGGTCACCCGTCCCGAGGTCGGGTCGTACAGCCGGGCGATGAGCTTGGCCAGCGTCGACTTCCCGGCGCCGGTCGGCCCGACGAGTGCGATGCGCTCCCCCGGCGAGATCACCAGGTCGACGTCGCGCAGCACCGGGGCGTTGTCGGCGTAGGCGAAGGTGACGTCCTCGACCCGGATCTCACCGGCCTCGGGCAGCTGGACGCCACCGT
This sequence comes from Acidimicrobiia bacterium, assembly GCA_019247975.1. GTDB lineage: Bacteria > Actinomycetota > Acidimicrobiia > Acidimicrobiales > Iamiaceae > JAFBAD01. The sequence goes on along the minus strand of JAFBAD010000019.1, from coordinate 139 downwards.
CGGCCCGCTCGGGCACGTCGACCGGCGTGTCGAGCAGCGCGTACAGCTTGTTGATGCCGGCACCAGCGGACTGCACGGTGTTGAACAGCTGCGACAGCTGTTGCACCGGGTCGAACAGGTTCGACAGCGACAGCACGAA